>JAYVOT010000171.1:0-2365 GCA_043757795.1 Chthonomonadaceae bacterium
CCACAAGAAGTCGTTCGGCAAGCTGTATCAATCGACAATGAGCCGGCGAAGGAGAATCCTCTCGAAGGTATCGAACCTGGATGAGAAGGCACTCTTTAATGTTTCTTGCGCCCACTCCAGGAGGGTCGAAAGTGTGGATCACTTGTAGAACTCGCAAAACGTTCTCTTCAGATTCACCTAGCTCCAGAGCGAGGCTCTCTATGGCTCCGTCCAGCCAACCGCGCTCATCCAAGCTGTTGATGAGGTACTCGCCCACTCTGTAATCTTCAGAAGGAACAGCTGAATGCAACAGGGCAGTGAGATGTTCTCGAAGCGTTGTCTCCGCCTCAATATTTCCAATCAGGTCAAAATCGCCTTCAAGGGCGTTCAGGCTGGCAAAGAAAGGATCATAATCCGGATCTAGTTCGGTGGAGTCAATCTCCGATTGATGCTCGTCGATAGAGTCCGATCTGCGTTGAAGACTGCAATAAGGACATATGGATGGATCAATGCAGTCGCCCGCGCACCCCGCATCGTCCATCGCCTCCAAAGCTGGATTGTCAAGCAGTTCAGACTCAATTGACTGTATCAATTCCAGAGACGAAAGTTGGAGGATGCGATTGGCGAGAATTATCTTCGGATCGATCCTTTGAGTATTTGTCTGGCGTTGTTCGTGTTGCATGAGCACTGGAAAACCTCAATCGGACTGAAGCGTCAAGAACTGGATCAGTCTTGAATCATTTCAGAAATTCATAGTCGGAGTTACGTTATTTTCGGCAACCCGGTCATGAACCTTCATAAGTATTTCAGACGCGTTTGTATCCAATTAAATCTACGTCTGTCAAAAAAGACTTTACTGGCGCAGAGATTTTGAATCCGTTCTTGCTCTACAGAGACCATATTTATTATGATGCGACTTTTATCGACGAGTCAATAGTTCCGCGCTCAAGTGTGAACTATTCCACACCTGAAGGTACGACATTAATAAAATATTCGCCTTGACAAAAGTTTTTTTCAAAATGTATTGAATGTGCGAATTCAACTTCGATTCCTGTGCCTTCATTCCATGCCTCCCTTTTAACCTGCGACAGTTCGTAGGGTATTCTATAGTCGACTTCAAAAACCGAAAATGCGGAAAGCGGATGCTGATTTTTTATTCAAAAAGAAATTTAGTCGGGGTTTGCGAGAAGCGGTTTGAGTTGTCGATAATGCAACGAATATTCAGTCCGAAGTACGTTCTAAAAAGACGTTCCAAAGTCTGAAGGACGTTCCAAAAAACTTGACAAATAGGTTCTTAAAAACCGACATGCGAAAAATATGAAAAAGGGGAATTATGTCGAAAGCGATGAATGTACTGGGAGGGACCCTGGAAACGTGCAGCGACTCCCCGAAAACGGGTTTTTTCAGAACCGGTTGCTGTGAAACCGGATTCGACGATGTCGGGCAACACGTGGTCTGCGTTCAAGCGACGAACGAGTTTTTGGAGTTTTCCAGAAGCGCGGGAAACGACTTGATTACGCCAATTCCGGAGTACGGATTTCCGGGTTTGAAGCCGGGCGATCGGTGGTGTCTCTGCGCGGAACGTTGGCAAGAGGCGCTTGAAGCGGGGGTTGCGCCGCCGGTCATCCTCGCTTCCTGTCACGTCTCCGCTCTCGAGTGGGTAAATCTCGTCGACTTGAAAGCGCACGCCATCAAATAAGTCGATTCGGGAGCTTTTGAAGTGAACCCTAAAGCCCGAGCGTGCATCAAATAATTTAGAGAGCGAGCTGTTCTCCAACGCAAATCCCGGCATATTCCTCGTGTGACGCGGAAAATGCAAAAAAGCCTGTTGACAGAGAGCCAGGAAACTGATACAATGCAAGGCAGTGTCGCGTCAACCGTTTCGGCTGGCCGACAAACCAGTTTTCCAACACCAATCTCAATGACGTCAACGCTCCAAATCTGGGCGATAATGAGGGATAAAACACATGGCAAGCGGATCGTATATCGGTCTTGATATCGGCTCTAACTTGATGAAAGTGGCGCAAGTGCGTCGTACCGGTAAAGGGCTTGAGGTGACAAATCTCGGATTGGCTCCCACTCCCCCCGATGCATTCGACAACAGCGTCATTATAGATGTCCAAGCCCTCAGCAAAGCTGTGAAAGACATGCTGAAGACCGCAGGGATTTCAGGCGGCCCAGTCATCAGTTCAATCTCCGGACAGTCCGCTGTCGTAGTTCGCGTGATTGAGGTGCCGCAGATGGCTCCGGCGGAACTTACGGAAGCGATGAAGTGGGAAGTGGAACGACAAGTTCCGTTCGCTTCAGGTGCGGGAGCGGGAGTTATTTCAGACTTCGTCGCGATTGATCGCCCCGAAGGATACTCCCCAGGGCAAAATATGGAAGT
>JAYVOT010000172.1:0-2360 GCA_043757795.1 Chthonomonadaceae bacterium
CCCCCGCGCGCCTTTACAAAACCAGTCGTGCTGCTTATCAATCAGAACTCGGCAAGCGATGCCGAAATATTCCCCGCCGGGTTCCGCGCCCTTAAGTTAGGGAAAATCGTCGGCGTTCCCACACCCGGTTACGTCCTTGGAACTCGCGATTCGACCTTGATCGACGGAACCGCCTTTCGCCTACCCTCTCGCGCCTTCTACCTTCCGGACGGCAAGAACCTGGAAAACCTGGGCGTCTCCCCCGATATCTTCGTGGAGAACACGCCGGACGAGATCGCCGCCGGTAGAGACCATCAGTTGGAAGTCGCGATTGAAATCGCCCTCAAAGAGATCAGCGAACGCCCTGTTAAACCCGCTCTTCCGCTTGGAACCGGCAACGACAACCCGAACGGCGGCTCTTCGGCTGTCAATAAAAAGAAGCCTTGAGGTCAAGCAGGAACATCTCGTGCTCTTGATGAATTGTCACAGTACGAATCAAAATATCTGGAGTGTGAAACTATGGGGAAATTGTCGGGCAAAGTAGCCCTCGTCACTGGCGCCGGCAGAGGGTTGGGCAGGGCTTATGCGCTTAAGCTCGCTTCCCTGGGAGCCGATGTCGTCATCAATGACCTTGATCTCAGCTCAGCAAAAGAGTTTGACGAAGAGCTGACTGCGGAAACTGTGATGGCGGAATGCGAAGCGTTCGGGGTGCGCTCCCTTGGGATAGTGGCGGACGTCACTTCAAAAGCGGAAGTCAACCGAATGTTCGATCAAACGCTAACTCAATTCGGCAGAGTGGATGTTCTCGTCAACAACGCCGGGGGAGTGTTGCGCCCTTTTGAAGCGGGGAAAGCCTCGACAGTCTCCGAAGACGACTGGCGTTTCATCATGGATGTCAACCTCACGCAGACAGTCTTCTGCTGTCAGGCGGCGGCTATTCCGATGAAAGCCCAGCGATTCGGCAAGATCGTCAATGTCGCGTCTCAAGCGGGAGTTCGGGGAAACTACGACGGCTCGATCTCGCACTACAGCGTTGCAAAAGCGGGAATCATTGAATACACCCGCCTTTTGGCGGCGGAGCTAGGTCCCTTCGGCGTCTACGTGAACAGCATCGCGCCTGGTCTCGTACTCACTTCTCGCGCCAACAAACAGTTCAATCGAGACACGCCGGAAGCCCTCGCAAAAGTCGCGCCTCAGATCCCGCTTCGCCGCATGGGACTGCCGGAAGACTGCGCGCGAGTCGTGGAATTTCTCACCACCGACCTCTCGGATTATGTGACGGGGCAGTGCATCCCGATCTGCGGCGGTTGGGTCATGTCTCCCTCTTAAAATTGATCGAGGAAGCCGCAAACGATGTCGCAACAAACCATCCCCTATCTCCTCACAGCCTACGGAATTCCCCACAGAATGGGGTATCTGAAGACGCTTTTCGGCGAGTCGCACCCCCGCCCTCTTTCCGTAATCGACTTGATGGACGAAGCCGTTGAATTGAAACTGTCCGGAGTTGAAATCCCTGTCAATCGGTTGGGAGAGATTCCCCTCACAGCGATCAAAGAGGCGTTGCTTGAACGCAATATGCGCATTGTCGCAGACACTATGACAGTTCTGGAGGCGGACGTCGTTCAATGGAGGACGTTCCTTGAAAACTCCGCTTTTCTAGGCGCCAAAGTCGTCCGAACTCTACTAAGCGGAATCCTGTGCGGAGATAGGAGAGGTTTCCCCGGCGGCTGGGAGAACCACTTTCAGGCTTGCGCTTCCCGGCTCAAGGAGATTCTCCCTATCGCCTCCGATCTTGGACTCTGCATCGCCGTCGAAAACCATCAGGATGCTGCGACCGAAGACCTCCTCAACCTGAATGACGCCCTCAATTGCCACCCCGCTTTCGGGATCGTTTTGGACACAGGAAACCCCCTCTCGGTCGCTCAAGACCCGGTGCAGGCGGCAAAAGACCTCTCGCACCTCATTCGTCATCTGCATCTCAAAGACTATACCATTCACTTCGCCCCGGAGGGATATCGCCTTGCGAGGTGCGCAAACGGAGAGGGAGTCATCGACTTCCCGGAAATTTTGTCCGTTGTCTCTCGCAATGGGCATGAGTTGATGCCGGGAATCGAAATTGCGGCGCAAGCGACAAGGACGATCCCTGTCCTGGAATCAACCTGGTGGGATCAACTCGCGGCGAGAGAGGCGAAAGAGTTCGCGACTACCCTGCAGATTTTATGGGAAAAAGGTAAAAATAAGGGGGAGACTTATTCCAGCGCCTGGGAATCAGGAGCAAACTCAGAAGAAGTGAGCCTGGAAGAGCGCACAATTCTAGAGAAAAGCTCCCAGTATTTCCAAAGGATGCATCGAAAAATCATCTGATGACAAAACAGAACCTT
>JAYVOT010000173.1:0-2358 GCA_043757795.1 Chthonomonadaceae bacterium
ATTTTTTCGTCGCAACTTGCGCTATTTTTCACACGCGGGTTTAGAGAAGCGAAAAAAGCGCGGAAACTCCGCGCTCTCTCAAAAACTGCAATAAAATCACTATTGGCTGCGTTTGCGTTTGGCTTCCAACAGTAGCTCCGCAGTCTCACGATCCGTACAGAGATCATGCACGATGGGTTGCTTCCAACCCATCGTTTGCCACTCAAGAACAGACCGAATCGCGTCCACTTTCGTTGCGCCGCCCGCCACGACCACCACTTTCGGCACGAGGTACAACTGCTCGAAGGTGACGGAGAGGAGCCGGTCGTTAATCGAAGCGACGTAGCTGTCAAGCTCCGCGAGTTTTGCTGTGGGAAGGTGTTTTCGCGCCGCAAGCGTCACGAACAGGCGATTGCAGAGGTCTCCTACGGCGCAGGAAACCACACGATTTCCGTTTCCGGAGTAGTGTTCGATCAGATCGATCATCTTGCTGAGTTCCGGTTGCAGGTTGCCAAGCATCGGCTCATGTAGCCCGACGATGAACCGATGTCCGGATTTGGCTCGAACTCCCCCGATGCCGACCAGGGCGAGAGAAGGCACGTACACCTCTTCTTCAACGGGAAGTCCGGTGGGCGCGTTGCCGGTTTTTGCTTTTTCCGCCCAGACTTTCGGTGATATCCAGAGACCGGGTCCCTCCTTCAGCCATTCCGCCACCATTTCAGGCGTGTTCGCCGCCACAGGAAGGCTAAGTCGAATGAGGTCTGCGTTCGGGAAGGCTCGCGCAAGCCAGGCTCCGCTGATGTCCGCGTCCATCGCTCTTCTAGCGTCAGGACTTTCCATGCTCCAAACTTCGGCCGCGATGTTCCCGTTCAAGGAGACGACTTTGACACCGTTGACGTTTCTTTTGTCGAAAATATGTTTGTTGAAGAGGCTCTCGCAGGCGTAGAAGACGGCGCGTCCGGAAGAAAGGGCGATGATTTCGTTCTTGCGAACGACCGTATCCAGATATTCGGCGCAGAGCTGTCCAAGCGCCTGATGCAATCGGTCGTCAGCAAGCGGGCTTTCCCTTGAATCTTCGTGACCTGGCGCGTCCGCGACAATTGCGGACTGCAATTCATAGGCGGCAACAAGTTCTCTTTCCAGATGTTCGATTCGCGGAGGTTTGTAAGGAGCGTTTTCATCTATGCGTACTCGAACGATTCCCGTGTCTAAAGCGAATCGATAGAGGCGAGAGATCGTGCTCGCGTCGATGTTCATCAGTCCTGGCTCCGTCGCCTGCAGTTGAGTCAATATCTCCTTCTGCTCAAGGCGATCCACCAGAACCATTTTCGCGATCCTTGCAGAGAGTCTTCGGCGTTCTGCCGGATCGAGTGCGGGTCTTCTTCCTCTTCGCTTTTCTCCTGAAGTTGCCATTCAACATCCCTTTCTCGCACTTGGTTTATAACGTATAATCTGATTTATTGTAGCAGATACGGTCAGTGAAATCTGCAATTTCAATCGTAAATTGCTTGCATTTATACAATAATCGCTTTCTTAGCCACAGAAAGCGCTGAATGTCAGCAGTAGACCATACATGTTTCCAGCGCCACAAAGCACTCGTGTATGTCGAAAGCGCTTCAATCTGACAGAACAGTCAGAGATATCATGCATATGCTAAAAATAGTTTTTCATGCAGTCGCTTTTTTGTTGACAAGGCTTGCAATGCGTGTTATACTCTGCTCAGAAGGTATCCTTCTTTTCTCGTCCTCAACATTTTTTTTATGTCCGAAGCGCGGTTTTACCGCTTACGGTCGAGCCCGACTACAAAGATGTAGTCGGGCTTCTTTTTGCAATCGATACAGAACCGCAGAATACACGAAAAAAAGTGATTGCTCAGCAAATCCAGCTGTGAAGCGGGTGTCAGTCACAAAGCAACCACACCCGCTTTCCTCATTCAAAGTGAGCCTCGGCGACGCCTCGTAACGAAGGGCGACAGAGCCATGTTAAGTCGCACCTTCGGCAACTTTCAAAACGGGCAAACCCTTTGCTGTCGCGCTTCCGGGGACGCGCTTCGGGTGAAAATCAGAAGCGTTCTCTATGTTTAACTCATGTTACGCACTCCGTAGGACGAAATGTCCGCGTGTTGAAATGAAAACACACGGTTCGTGAGATTCAGGGTTTGGGCTGTCGGGGTTTAGAAGCGCTCTGCGCTTAGCCGGGTATTGAAATGAAAACACCCGGCACAAAAACGGGCGTTCTGCGGATGCGAGATTCCGTGGTCTCAAAAACCAACCTATTTGCTTCAAGTTTGAAGTTCCAGCAAAGCTACGTCCAAAAAACGCTTCCGCCGAAGGCGCTATAGCGCAGGGCTTGCCCGATGTGACGAATCCCAAAGTTGCG
>JAYVOT010000174.1:0-8616 GCA_043757795.1 Chthonomonadaceae bacterium
AGAGACCGCTTTCAGCCATCACGCGCTCCTTCCCGCGAACCGTCCAGCGCGTGAAGCCGAGAATGTGGCGGATAAATCCGAAGACCGTTTCAACGATCATTCCGCGATCATGGTAGCGTTGCTGATGATCCTTGTCCGCGAAACGAGACTGAGCGACATCAACCGGATTGTCAGGATCCACTGAGCGAGAGACCATGCGACGCTTGGCGGATGCTTTCTTGCCGCAAGCCTCTGCAAGAGCGCAATCGATGCAACCGATGGGGGCGCGATAAGTTTTGACCTCGCGTCCGCCCCTCGTCCGGGTCTGATAAAGAGGATTTTGGCGCAGAGTTTCGGGTTGAAGGCTGGTTGCCCTTTTGCCTTTTCCAACCTGCCGCCCTGATAGCTTCTTCAACGACCTTTTCGACGAGCCATGTCAGATGGTTTTTTGGCAAATCGATGGGATCGTATCCGAAAAACATAGCGGTAGGGGCGGCGTGCATCCTAAAACTCATGGGAAAATCCGTAAAAAGCGATATCATTAGATTCGTAGGAAGTCGCGAAAATTCCATTGGGGAATTTCGACTATTTTTTTGGGAAAACTTTCACAGCCCCTTCACTCCCCGCTTTTTGAGTCTTTGCAGCGCTTGAAAGCAGGCGCGCTTGAGATCGTGGTCAAGACCAGGGTTCGGAAATTGGGAGCCAACTCTTCTACCACCTCGATGCGCCCTCTGCAGAGAATCTCTTCGTGGTCTATCCTCACGATCCGGCAATCTCCGTTTTTTTGGCGATTCCGAAAGTCGAAACATACCGGATCATAAGCGGCATCCGGTCCCTTCGCAAACTGAAAGTAGCCGTTCGGGAGAAGCGTGTCATACAACCCGCGATCATTCAGTAGAGCTGAAAACAGGGGCAGTAGGTCTTTTCCGGTCTCGTTCGCAATCAGCGTATAACAATCCAATTCGACTTCCGCCCAACGAAAACTGAGAATCAACTTCTCATACAAAGGGGGGAAACAGGTCGAGTTAAACCCGCAAAACTGCAAACTGCGATACATCTCCGCAAGCTCGGCAGGTTCCGTCGCAACCTTTCTGGGGCTCCAATTCATCATAGTCGCATACTCTTCCCCCGTCCTCAAATCCTCCGAAACATCCATTGAAAACAGATCATCGAAAATCTCAAAGGTCGCGACATACTTCTCAAGCAGACCCATCTCTTCCGGGCTGA
Organism: Chthonomonadaceae bacterium; assembly: GCA_043757795.1. GTDB lineage: Bacteria > Armatimonadota > Chthonomonadetes > Chthonomonadales > Chthonomonadaceae > JAYVOT01. The sequence goes on from JAYVOT010000174.1 coordinate 1,207, forward strand.
CTGTCAAGTCTCGCCCTCCGAGGATATACGGCTTATTTGCCCGGATCATGTGATCTCCAAATCTCGTAACTTGCGCTAATTTCCATACTCAAGCGCCTCTTTTTTGTCTTGCCGCCAACATTTTACTACGATTGATCGGCGAAAAGAAATAGCGCTTCGTAAAGGCATCCAACGAGTCGGAAATCAGCTAAATTATAATGGTTCATGTCATAATTTGTCATGAAATGCGGTAGGAGAGCTTTGCGGGATGACGAACGTCAATATTTCCTTGCCGGAAGATCTCAAGAACTACCTTGAGGAGCAGGCTACTTGTGGCGGATACGGAACGACGAGCGACTATGAACGCGAACTGATCCGAGAAGATAAAAAGCGCAAGGCGCACGAGCAAGACTTCCGCCTCAAATCTCTCATCCCCAGAGTGCAAGGTGAGGTCTTCAAGGCGCCGGGAGTGCAAAGAAAAGGGTAGATGGCAGGGCTTGCAAATAGAATTCCCCCAATGCTCTCTCGCTCCTCTTCTCCCAATGGATTGTCAAGAGCGCCGAGGAGGCTCTTCCTATGAAAGCGACGCGAGAGTCCGGGAGACGGGGTCGCGGGAGAGGTCTCAAAATCAAGCAGGAAGTTTCAAAGCCGTTGTTGAAAAGAAAGAGCGCTTCACAAACGCGGGAGAGACTATGAATCCGGATGAACTGCTCAAAGAATATTTTGGTTTCTCAGAGTTTCGCAAAGGTCAGCGAGAGGTTATCGAGTCGTTGCTGAAGAGCGGGAAATCGCTCGCGGTTTTCCCCACCGGCGGCGGCAAGTCCATCTGCTATCAGTTGACCGCACTTATGTTCGAGGGCGTCACCCTCGTCGTCTCGCCGCTCATTGCGCTGATGAAAGATCAGATCGACTATTTGCGCTCCCGAAACGTCGCGGCGGCGCGGCTCGACTCCACGCTCACGCTCGACGAGTCGCACGCGGTGATGGACGGGCTTCAAAACGGAACGCTGAAGCTGCTCTACATCGCGCCGGAGCGATTTAACAACGAACGCTTTCTCACAGTATTGAAGCGAACGAAAATCGCCCTCTTTGCGATAGACGAGGCGCACTGCATCTCCGCCTGGGGACACAATTTTCGCCCGGACTATCTCAAACTCGCGGACACGGCGAAGGAGTTGGGAGTGGAGCGAGTGTTGGCGCTCACCGCAACCGCCACCCCCGCCGTCGTCGAGGACATCTGCGCCGCCTTCGACATCAAGCCGGAAGATTCGCACATCACCGGATTCTATCGCGCAAACCTGAACCTCGCGATCACGACCGTTCGCGCCGCCGAGCGGGACGCCCTCCTTGTGAAACGACTGAAAGCGAGGAAGCCCGGTTCCGCGATCGTCTACGTCACTCTGCAAAAAACCGCTATGCAAGTTGCGGAGTTGTTGAAACAAGAGAGATTCGAGGCGGAAGCCTACCACGCAGGCATGGAGTCGGATGAGCGAAGCCGGGTGCAGGAAAGTTGGATGGCTTCCGACCGGGGAATCGTCGTCGCGACAATCGCCTTTGGAATGGGAATCGACAAGGCGAACGTACGCTACGTCTACCATTACAACCTGCCGAAGAGCCTGGAAAGCTACAGTCAGGAGATCGGGAGGGCGGGGCGAGACGGTCTCAAATCGACCGTCGAGATGCTCGCCTGTCCGGAAGACGTTCCCGTTCTCGACAACTTCACGTATGGCGACACGCCCCCGGCGGAGGCGCTTGATGGGCTGATGCGGGACGTATTGGAGCGGGGCGAAGAGTTCTCTCTGGACATGTACGACCTGTCCTACCGTTACGATCTCAGGATGCTGGTCTTGAGAACTTCGCTCACGTATCTGGAGCTGTGCGGCGTGATTCGGCAGGGCACGCCCTACTATGCGGGCTACGACGTCCTGCCGAAAATTTCGGTCGACGACATCGTCGCGAACTTCGCCGGCGAACACGCGAAACTCGTCAAGAGCCTTTTCATGCTCTCCAAAAAAGGGACGACGCTCGGCAGGACGAAATACTCTCTCAACCCGGACACGATCGCGACCGCTCTGCAACAAGAGCGTAAAAGAGTGGTTCGCGCGTTGGAGGTGATGGAACAAAAGGGCTATGTGGAACTCAAGCCCTCGGACGTACAGCACCGCTACACGAAACTCAAACTTGATGCGGATCCGATCGCGTTGGCGGAAGAACTGGCGAAGCGCTTCCTGCAACGGGAACAGCAAGATATTCTCCGGCTTCAGCAAGTGATGTCGCTCGCTACGCTGGACTCTTGCCTGACGAACGAACTCATCGGCTACTTCGGCGAAGCGAAAACGGAGCCTTGCGGACACTGTTCGTACTGCATGACAGGGAAGCCGCAACGCTTGCCGGAGTCGCCTGCCCCTGCGCCGATCAGCCAACTCGTGAACCGACAGGAAGCGGATGCGATCCAGGCGGAAAATCACGAAGCTCTCGGTCAGCCCCGGCAGATGGCGCGTTTTCTCTGCGGCCTGGGCAGCCCCGCGACCTCTCGAAAGCGACTTGGCAGACACCGGCTTTTCGGAATTTTGGAGACTCGCTCGTTCAAAGAGGTTCTAGAGTGGATAAGCGATGAGAACGCGATTCACGATTGACGCCGCAGCATTCGGCAAAACGAATTTTGAGTGGATTATGAAGGAGAACAAACATTGGAAATCGAAAACGAAATTCGAGAGGATGCGGACATTAAAATTGGTCTGCAGATTATTAACATTTGTATTCACATCAACAAACATTTTCACTCGCAAAAACTTTCGGACATGCAGTTGAAGGCATCGCAGTTGATGATGGAAGTCTTTACGAATCACAAAGCCTTCAAAGAGTTGGACATTGAAACTTCGAAAGTAAATGAATCCTACGAGCTTGCAGTTTGCGATATGCTCGCACTCTGTTTTGATCCGCTGAAGTCTACTATGGACTTGAAACTCCGCTTTGCGAAATTGGAAATAACCTCCCCGGCGGATACATTGGACGCGCCAAAACCTCAAGGTTCGAAGCGCAAAAAAAGATGATTCGTCGGCTTGCGGCAAGAACTTAAAGGAGAATCGCATGGAGGTTAAGACGACCGGCTATGATGCAAGAACGATTGAAAGACAGGCTTTTGCCGCCAGAGAATGTCATACTATCGTTGAGCGTTTCCATTCCGAAAAATTGGCGGACATGCAACTGAAGACGATGGGAATTCTTGCCGACGCTTTTGCCGGAGGAAAAAAAGAAGGCAACATGACAGACGAGGACGCAACCTTATATGAGACGCTTGAAGCGATGATGTGCAAAATGCTTGAACTTTGCTATCATCCCGGGAAAGCGGTCATGATGGAGAAATTGCGCTCCGCGGAAGCGGAATTCAAAAGTATCGGCGCTGAATTTGTTAAAGCCAAAAAACGTACGCCCTCTGCAGAGTAGGCGGATTCTCGACGCTTTCTCTTATTTGCGCCTATCGGCCGGGTTTGAATGAGACTCGGGAGAAAGAAGCGCTATCGAATGAACATCTTGCGCGGAAGGGGACATTTTGGATAAAAAAGCGGAGACCGGTTCGTCCGAGTCTAAAGCATTTCCGTTTCAAGTCTTAGACATTTTATTAGACTTGACTGAGCAGGGTCATTCATCGAGGATTTCACAGATGCAAGCGCATGTCGCCGAATTGATGATTCATGCGCACAATACGGCGCTAAGCCACAAGCTAGTGAAACCTCAGGGCGCGCTAAGCAATGAACAGATCGAAGAGCAATTGATGCAAGCGACTGAATTCTTCTTTGACCCTGATAAGCGGACGATGATAAAAAAAATTTACCAAGCGCACAAAGCGGCGTCCGTTCATCTGCCAATTCGGTCGCTTCCAGACCTTTCAAGATTAAGACTTAAAAATAAGAGGTAGAAATTCGTTCAGCGCCTACCCCAATATCGCATGAAACCCCCGTTCGCCCCAAAATTGGACTAAATAAATACGGTGCGAATCGCCTTCGATCCGCGTTTTTCATAGCCCGGCGATCTCTCTGCACGCCTCCGCCTTAACGTCCTCCGGGCGGCGAGACCGTGAATTATTCCTGATGCGCAGGATTCGCGCGATGTGAACTTTTATACACCCCTACTTTCCAAACCTCTGATAGAATGAATGGATTGATATTCTTGAATAGATGAGCGAAACGCAATCATGCGTTTCCTGCAAAAAGCAGGATCGCTCGCTGCAGGCGCTCCGCTCTTGACGGTTGGGCGTCCCCGCTTTTCAAGGAGAATTCAGATGTTGAAAACTGTTCTTGACAAACTGCCGGATATTATTAATAAACTGCCGGATACGATCAAAACGCCGATTACCCTTCCCATTCCGCGCCCTCAGCCCGACGTTGCGCTGACCCCGCCGAAAGCCCCGCTTTTCGTGGGGGAGTACTTCAAAGTCGGCGTCGCGATCAACCCGAAATCCGGGTTGACGATGGACGACCTCGATTTCAAAATCCCTGCCGGATTTCCCGGCGGCGATATCTCCCTCTCAAGAGATCGCACCTTCGACCCTAAAAGACCGGATGTCATGTTGCTCGCCGGATACAAACCCGGAACTTATCTGTTGCAGGCTTTCAAAAAAGGGACTGCTACAAAGCTCGCAGAGATAAAATATCGGGTGACGGACGACTGGAAGAACGACCTCGCGGCGCCGAAGCTCTGGTTCAACGGGAAACTGCCGAACTTCACCCCCGGAGCCACGTGGGGCGGAGGAGTCGCGGGAACTCCGCAAAACTTCAACACGATCCCGGCAACGGGAACGCGCCGAATCGCAGTGCTGTTCGTGGACACGAGCGATCAGCGATACTCCTCGAACGCCGCGACCCTCGCCGCGATTCAAACCTCTTGGCAACAACAGGTACAGGATGGATTCGTCGGAACCGACGGCATCTCCCGGAGCGTTCGCGCCTACTATCAAGAGGTCTCTTACAACAACCTGACTCTCACCGGAACGATCTTCCCGACCGTCGTGAACCTCCCGAACGGCTGGTCTTCTTATTTCCAACTGGACGGAAACGGACTCTGGGCGGCGAAAAATCAGTTCAACAATCAGTGCGTCATCGCGGCGGGCGACGGCGTCGATCTCTCAGGTTTCGACATGGTTGTCTGCGTCTCACAGCCGGTATCAGCCGTTGGCGCTGTCGCTTCCAAGATCGCATGGCCCTATGGCGGGTACGGCGTCGCAGTCAACACGTCGCACGGAATGGTCAGCGGCAGAGGCGTTTCAATGCCCTTCAGTTGGGGCGACGGAACCGCGTTCGATCAGAGCAACGGAAGAACGGTCTATGAAACGCTGACGCACGAACTGGGCCACACGATCAACCTGCCGGACGAGTACACTCCGAGCGTGCCCGGCAGAAACCTCGCTTCAGGCGGCGGCAGTTGGGACCCGATGGACGCGGAACAACCGCTTCCCCATTTCTGTCTTCCGCACCGCATGATGCTCGGATGGATTCCTTCGACCTGGCTCAAACTCTACAACTTCCAGGCGCTCGGAACGACAGTGGATGAGATGATCACGCTCAACGCCATCGAGCTTGGAGCGCCCCCGGCGGGAAGATTTGCCGGAGCTGAGATTCGAGTGGCGGACGGTCAGAACTACTACTTCGAATATCGCATCGGGCAAGCCTCTGAAATCGGCGATGAACAACTCATTCCCAACGGGAGAGTGGTTGGAATAGACGTAGTCGAGCCGCCTTCCTCGCCGCTCATCTCGCGCCCGGACATGTTGCTTTTGCCGACGCATGCCGACGACAACGGCGCCGTGCTGGACACAGGTCAGTTCTATCATGAACTCGACACGACTTCGCCCACTTTCCCCTCCGACTTCCGGGTGGATGTCATCAGCCGAAACTCGAACTCCGCCGTGATTCGCGTTCGATACGCGGTTATCGGCAAACCCGACCCTTCGATCCGACCCTGGCCCCGCGACGCCGCGCATCCCTGGCAAAGCCCGGATATTGACGTGGTGAACCCGCGAAGCATGGCGGACCCGGCAAACTGGGCGAACGTTCCCTGGAACGGACACGACAACACGGTGATCGCAAAGGTCACGAATAGGGGAACGCTCTCGGCGCCGGGAGTAGTCGCGAACTTCTTCGTGAAGGACTACACCATCGGCGGCGCGCCGGAGACTTTCCTCGGCTTTGATCGGCATGACATCGCGCCTGGAGCGACCGTCAATTTCCAAACAACCTGGAATCCGCCGTCCGTCGCAGACGCGCACTTCTGCATCGTCGTGCGGGTCGACCCGTATCAGACGCCGACTGCGCCGGCGATTCTGGAACTGACGCCTTTCAACAACGAGGCGCAGTCCAACTACAGCCGGTTTATCTCAGCGAGCGCTTCTCCCGCTTCGCGAGAGATGGCGGACGTGACGATAGGCAACCCGTATGACAAACCGACGCGCTTCTTCGTGCGGGGCGGACACAACAATCCGCTGTATCGAACGTATCTCGAGACGACATCCGTCACCCTAAAAGCGCATGAGACGCGCAAAATCAAGGTGATGTTCGAGTTTGACCCGCAGGCGTTCATTCGAAGTCCGTTCTTCAAGGAAGATCGGCGAAACTTCGAGAAGTACCTGCATATGCCGAACCTGGTCAATTTCGTCGGGTACATCGAAGACCCCTTCGACAAGAGGCTGCACACCGCGTAACTCCTGAGCGGCGCAATGACGGAGGTAGTGAGCGGACGCGCCACGAAAATGATTCGCTTCGGAAACGACGGCCTTATCGCTTTCGGCGAAGTGCATACGCAGGACAACGGAGACCCCGTGCAGGACGGAAGCGCAGTCATCGCCGTGAAAACGAAGAGTTCAAAGGCGCTCGTCTACCTCACGACCAGGGTGTCGCAGGGCTTCTTCCGAGACGTGTTGCCGGAAGACTGGCTAGAGGCGCAAGCTTTCTATGTCCCGAACCGAGGGTTTGGGGAGTGCGAAAGCCTGAAGATCGTCCGCAAGTAGGGGGAACTTCTCATCCCCCCAACCCCCCTTCTCCCGTGCTGCAGGAGAAGGGGGCTTTCGGAAACCCGCTGCGCGGGTTGAGAGGGAGTCACGTTGAGTCGTTTCCGCCTTCCTAAATCGATGCAAAGCGTTCCAATCGCAATGAGAATTCCAAATGACGCTCTCTTTTCCCGGAATTGGAGGCGGCGCTTTAGCGCTGGGCGGGCGCCTTAGCGAGCTTTGCGGCTGAATCCAGTTTCATAGTTTCATAGCGCCCTCATGGAACCATGACTAGAGTCCCATGACTAAAGGGGCTGTGAAAGTATTCGATAGAAAATCTGTTCCGAAAATCTCACCCTTCCAGGATGCCCGGAGAACCGCCTCTGGACACAAAACAGTCAAATATGACCTGACAAAAATGATCGAACCGACGTTTTTAGGAATACTTT
>JAYVOT010000175.1:0-2347 GCA_043757795.1 Chthonomonadaceae bacterium
TCCTTTCCTCTCTGGAAAATGCCCGTTGAAATCGGTCTTTAGGAAACTATACATTGGGGTAGGTCTATCGATTTTATTGGCTGATGAGATGCAAAGGTCAAAAAATTTAGATGCGCGAGCCCTGGCTCCCAGGCGCAATCGCCTACCGAATTTTGGGGAGGGGAGCTTTGGCGGCGAAAGACTCACCGCTATCCTTCCCTTGCACGGAGGGGTCGGCGTGTCAGCGCCGGGGCGCGCACATTAGCGATACTCTCGCCTAACGCTCTCGCTCCCTTCTTCCGCAACGCGTGAAAAAGGGGCTGAATGAGGGTTTTCCTAGTGAGCGGCAACGACCGTTGAGTAGAAGGCGGAGAGAGGGTTTCTCTCCAAAAACTTGATTTGAAAAAGGACTCTCTTTGCTTGTTTTCATTCTGAAACGAATTGGGCTTGCTATACCAACCCTGTTGGTCGTCTCCCTGCTCGTCTTCTTCGCCGCGCATATGGCGCCCTCCGATCCGGTGGAAACAAGGCTCGGCGAGAAGGCGACTGCGGAGCAACGCCAGAAAATGCGCCACGACTACGGACTCGACCTGCCCATCCCGGTGCAGTACGTTCGTTACATCGGGGGGATTCTGCACGGCGACTTCGGACTTTCGTTTGCCAGAGACGGCGCGCCTGTCTCGCAGATGATCGCGGAGAAGTTTCCGGTGACGATGCAACTCGCCGTGACAGCCCTGCTCTTTTCAACTTGTCTCGGAATTCCTATCGGGGCGGTGGCGGCTTATTACCACAACACCTGGTTCGACAGGTTGACGATGGCTTTCGTCGTCGCGCTCGTCTCCGTCCCAAGCATCGTTCTAGGTCCCCTGCTCGTGTTGGTCGTCGCAGTGCAGTGGCGAATTCTGCCCGTCAGCGGGTGGGACACTCCCTGGCACGTCGTGCTTCCCACTATCGCGCTCGGCAGTCGTTCCGCCGCCCTTGTCGCGAGATTCATGCGTGCTTCCCTCCTCGAAACGCTTCGTCAAGACTACATTCGCACAGCGGTCGCGAAGGGACTGTCACGCCCGATGGCTGTTTTGAAACACGGCGTCAAAAACGCTTTTCTTCCGGTTCTCACCGTTTTGGGAACGAACTTCGGGGCGCTTCTGACAGGCTCGTTCGTCGTGGAGTCGATCTTTCAGGTTCCCGGCATCGGCTTCATTTCCATTCAGTCGATTACCGGGCGCGACTATCCCGTGATCGAGGGAATGGCGTTGCTCGTCGCGGCGATCTACCTGACAGTCAACCTCGGAGTCGACCTTTTATACGGATTCATCGACCCGCGCGTGCGGGCTTCCGAAGCGAAGGAGGGAGCGTAGTGGCGCAAAAAATCGACGAAATCAAGCCGCTTCAAGCCGCCAAAAGCCCTATGCGGGAAGCGTGGGATAAGCTCAAACGCAACCCCGTGGCGCTCTGTTGCCTCGCCTACATCGGACTGCTCATTTTTGTCGCCCTGACTATCTCGTTTCTGGCGCCGCAAGGCTTCGACACGGCGGACTTCTCAAATCGTTTCGCAGACGCAAGTTGGCGGCATCCATTGGGAACTGATCAGCAGGGCAGAGATGTCTTCATACGCTTACTCTATGGAGTGAGAGTCTCTCTGGGAGTCGCGGTCGTCGTGGTCGTAATCGAGGTTCTCATCGGAGTGACGCTGGGATTGGCGGCGGGTTACTTCGGCGGAAAAGTAGACCTTGGGCTAATGCGCCTGACAGACATCATGTTCGCTTTCCCGGACATTCTTCTTGCTATCTTGCTTGTGGCGGTTGTTCAGCCGCCGGGGAAGGGCACGGCGTCTTCTCCGATCGTCAGCGTCGTGACTCTCTTCATTGCGTTGGGAATCGTCAGTTGGCCCTCGATCTCAAGGCTCGTGCGCGGGCAGGCGATGGCGCTTCGAGATAGGGAGTACATTCAGGCGGCGAAAGCGATGGGAGTGGGGGACGCCACGATTATTCGCCGGCACGTACTCCCCAATCTCCTAAGCCCGATCATCGTGCAGGTGACTCAGGATATCGCTTCCGTAATGCTTGCGGAAGCGACTCTCTCCTTCCTCGGGTTGGGAGTGCAACCGCCGTTTCCAAGTTGGGGACGCATGATTCAAGACTCTCTGCATCTTAAAGAGGCGCACCCGTTATTGCTTGTCGGTCCGACCATCGCCCTTGCATTGACAGTCATGGCGTTCAATTTTTTCGGCGACGCCCTTCGCGACGCCCTCGATCCGAGACTGCGACAGTGAAAAGGCGGGCTATTTCACAGGCTCAAATTGAAGCGTTTTGAATCGCTCTGAACTGGAAGTCCAGCCAGGTCGCGCATAGGTAAAACTCACGATGCT
>JAYVOT010000176.1:0-2347 GCA_043757795.1 Chthonomonadaceae bacterium
ATGAAGATTTTTGGCGGCGCAGGCGGGGCGAACTGATATTTTCTACCGCCCTGAGGTTGCAATGCCAGGTTCGGTTGACCTTCGGGTTGGCAGAAGAGAGTTCCTTCTTTGATAGTGACGCTCAAATTCAACTTGATTTGTTCGATCCGATAGTTCCCGACCTCTTTCTCCGGATTAAGAGCCGTCGCAATTTTTTCAGTCGCTTTGACGGGAGTTCCGATCAAGTTTTCCCAGACGGTATCAAGAGAAGCTATTGCCAACGGGGAGGAGGAGACGTTGGTCAGCAATACGAACCCGAGATGCTGATCCGGCATGAACGCGACCTCGGCATTGAATCCGTCGATATTTCCTCCATGTTCCACCACTTTATGCCCGTTCCAGTCGCGCAAAAACCAGCCGTAGCCATAGTTGATATTCCCTTGCACGTTCTGATGAACGGCGGTCAGCTTGTCGTAACTCGCCTCTGAAAACAGTCTGTTTCCCTCGAAATTCCCTTTGCCCAGCATCAATCGTATCCACTTCGCCATGTCGGTCGAGTTTGACACGATGGCTCCTGCAGGGGCGATAAAGTTGATCTCGCGATAGGGCAGACGCACGATCTTCTTCTTCTCATCATCCCACGCGTAACCAAGCGAAGCGTCAGCGGATCGTTGCATGTTCCGAATGCTTGTCGATGATGAATTCATTCCGAGCGGTTTGAAAATTCGCTCCGAAACCACGGAAACCCAGGGCTTTCGTTGCACTTTCGCAACCGTCTCGCCCGCAACTAAAAACATGATGTTCTGATATTGAAATTTCTCTCCGAACTTTGCTGTGGGTTTGGCTGCCGCCGCGACTCGGATTGTCTCTTGAGAGGAAAGTCTGCCTGAGAACCAGGGCAAGTCGATTCGATCCAAGCCGCAACGATGGCAAAGTAAGTCGCTTAGAGTGATTTTGCTGTCCGCGTCCGGATCGCTGAGTTTGAAATAGGAGAGATATTTTTTAGGCGAGTCGGCGAGAGAAAGCTTTTTCTCCTCCTCGCTCATTAGGACCGTTGCCGCTGTGAAGGCTTTGGTGGAAGAGCCAATGCTGAAAAGAGTGTCCGGCGTCACCGGCAGGTTGCGCCCGACATCGCGTAAGCCAAACCCTTTGTTGTATATGACCTTGTCGTCTTTAACGATCACAAGCGCGACGCCGGGGATGTGCAGAGTCGATCTTTGCGCTTCTATCGCGTTTTCGATAGCGCTCAACCTTGTTGGAAGATCCGGCGCTATGGGCGACGCAGCCTGTGCCGCGACTAGAATCGGTGAAAGCATAAGAACCCCGAAAACAGTTGAGGTCGGTTTCGAACGCATGGCGCTACTCTCCTTGAAGTGAAAACCAATTGAAGACACGATTAAAACTTATAAAACTCGACGTATTGAAAATGACGCACGACTGCAAATACTACGTTATAGATCGGCTCAGGGGTTCACAAAATTCCGTTTGAACCTTGCTATCCTGACATTTCCTTAAAACTTCCGTTTGATATGCCCTCATCAACTCCAAAACGATTTCGGAAGTCGAAAGACGGGCTACGTCCCGAGTGATCAGGATTGACGTACAGCCGCGACTATGTTATACTCGCAATAGTTCCAATTTCGCCGCGTACGCCTGTTCGCAAAAGTCCGCATTTCAAAGGAGAATTCTTATTGAAACGATTAATATCACGCGCCGGAGCGTCATTTAGCCTTGCCGGACTGACAACTCTTGCTCTCTTCGGCGTAATCATGCTGACAGGTTGCGACAACAAGCCTGTTGACAGCGCCGCAACTGCCCCCCCCGCAGGAACCTCGAAGACGCCCGCGCCTGCCGGAGCTTCTAAAAAAATCGCGATTATCTCTCCAGCCAAGACAAGCGAGTTTCACAACGAACTGCCGAAAGGCGTCGCAGATAAGGCGAAAGAGTTGGGATGGGCGGAGATTATTGATCAGGCTCCGCAAAAAGAGGACGATTATGCAGGACAAGTCGCTCTTGCGCAAGACGTGATTCAGAAAAAGCCGGATGCGATTTCAGTCTGCGGAATCAATCCCCAAGCTCTGGATCAAATCGTGAAGAAGGCGAACGATGCGAAGATTCCGATTTTTGTCCACAATCAGATCACGACCATTAAGAGCGGCGAAGTCGTCTCCTATATCGGCTATGACGAGCGCGAAGGAGGCAAACTCTGCGGGGAAAAAGCTGCGGAGTTGCTCAAAGCGAAAAACGGCGATTATGTCGGCGAAGCGGCTATACTCGACGGCGAACCCGGCTCGCACACGGATGAAAGAGCAGGCGGATTCAAAGAGGCCCTGAAGAAATATCCGAAGATCAAAGTAGTCGCAGAGCA
>JAYVOT010000177.1:0-2338 GCA_043757795.1 Chthonomonadaceae bacterium
CCATTGAATCTATCTTGCAACACTGTAGCCAAAGCATCGAAACTTTGGGGAGTCGCAACCTGTCCGAACACATGGTCAGGGTTAATAGTATGCGAGGCAATCCAGGCATCATCGAGAATACCGCGATCTCGCAGATATCGGAAATAGATATATTTGCCTATGAGGGCGTGAGATACTTCGCGGCCAAGACTATACTTGTTTTGAAGTTCCTGACTTAATTGCTTAAGGTTGGTAAGGAGCCGATAGTCTACCCGAGTATCCGAACCCAGGTATTTGGCTTGCTCCTTCCAGATACGCCCTGTGTCAATGGCATTGGAATTGAATGACAAGAGATTGTCAGGAAGTTTATCAGTGATAGCGTCATGTACATCAACGATGAATGTTCGCTTCAAATTGTCTGAGGAGTAGTTGAAGCCGGTATACACACGCACGGCATGGGGCAAGACGATAATAACAAAGGGACACTCTCCCATATTCCAGAGCCGCTTGTGAATTTCTCTTGCTTGCGCCTCGTTTGTTGCTTGCGCGACAAAGACTGCCGGACGGGGCGGCGTGAGCTTGTTGTCTATACTCGTCTGATATACATAGCTACCGACGACCTTTGCCCCATCCCCTGCTTCTTCGCCCGCCCTTTGAGCAAGGCGGTAGTGATGAGCAAGGCGCGGATCGGCAAATTGCGGCTTGATCCAATGCCGTTTGGACTGTAAGTACCCTAATGCCTCTAGAAGAGCGTTTAAATCCATTATTTGCTCCGTGCCAGACTTTTTCGCGTCTCTTCTTCGAGTGTATCCAACGCGATCACCATAACATACTGTCCAGGACTTGCAGCGTCCAATAGCGTCAATTCCCGCCCTTTACTCCGGCATAGAATGAGAAGCGCCTTACCCTCATGGACAAGAAGAGGAGTATGTAAGAGGTCAGGATTTTGCACAGCCGATCCTACAGCAATTAGGGCCTTTGCGATCTGCTTAGGTTTCCAGTCCGCTTTTCTAAGCCGCTGAATCAGAAGCGCTGTTTTGAGATCATGTATCCCAAAAAGTCTTCGGGTTCCATGCCCTTCCGCTTCCCGGATACTAGGGACAAGCAAATTGCACCGTACCCAGTAGTCCACGTCGTTCAACGACGCGTTGAGCATGGCAGCCATCTCTCCAGTAGAGAAAACTTGTCTATTCTGAAAAGAACCTATTTCTGAAATTGAATTGAGTGTAGTGACAGCCATTCCTTGCTCACGACATACTGCGATACTTGCATTTTACCCGTATAAACGGGAAAATCAAAATTTTTCCCGTAAATCCTATGAATTTTTATATCGACACACCCTCCTTTCGGCGGGTGTGTCAGGTATATAAGTGCCTAAGCTTTCCATTAGCGGAGCGAGACAAAACGGTGATATCTTCGGCAGACGAACCTTCGAAGGTCGCAGCCATCCTCAATTTTTCATAGCCGTGCGAATTTGAAATAGCGGCATTTGAAGGATAAGCGAAATGCACCCCGGACCGAAGCGGTTTGAGTGTAGCCTTCATTTGCAAATTGAACGCTCGACACCTCGAGTGAGATGCTTTCAGTCGTAAGTTCAGGATGCGTCGGATCAAAATTGATTGTTCCTGAGATCCCTTTTGCGTAGCCGAAAATCGGTTCCAGTTTAGAGTCGAGAGTGAGAGAGACCGCGCTGATTTCTTTCGGGTCCTTGAAATCGTACGCAGGCGGGGCGGCTTTCGCACCGGCGACATCGATGCGAAACAGACTTGTTGACAATAAGAGGGAGTATCAATTTTTTTGTGAATTGGAAATTATGAATTCTCCTTGTACGTTTCTTGTCTCTGTTACGAGCGGACTATTATAAACGAATGTCGTTTCAATTGGAGAATCGCACAAACCGCACGCAAAAAGATTGAAGTCGATCTGTTTCCGCCGATTTTGCCGTTAAAAGTAGGATTTTTTGCGGGATAAGCTAGTTATTCAATACTATTTTTTTGCGCATCACCCCAAACATGCAGACTGAATTCTTAACCAAACTTGCATTTGGACATCCGTCGAAACTATAGACAGTTGGTTAAAGGAGACTTTCTCGTGGTATGATAATTCTATCCTATGAATGAAACGAGGAAACCTAATGACAGAACGTAAGACATACAATGAAGAGTTCAAACGAGAAGCCATTAAGCTAGCCAAAGAAAGAGGCAATATCAGCGCAGCCGCAAGGGACCTCGGGCTAAGCGCCAACACTCTCCAGAACTGGAAGAAACAACTCGAGGTTGCTCCGCAAAACCCTTTCCCAGGAAACGGAAACCCAAGAGACCCGCAAACCGCTACTCTGGAAAGAGAAAACAGACGCCTG
>JAYVOT010000178.1:0-2333 GCA_043757795.1 Chthonomonadaceae bacterium
GTGAAATCGTTTGGGGGGAGGGTTGACCTCGTGGAGTACGCCGTCGACGCGATATCGCACGCGCATTTCTCGTTCAAAAGGCTCAATGTGAATGTCGGAAGCGCGATCCTGAATGGCCTGATTGATGATCAGATTCACCATCTGAATGACAAGCTCTTCCTTCGCCATCTTTTGCAGATCGGCGACATCGAGATTGTCATCGTCGTCGATGGCGCGTTCCGCCACTTTCACATCCTGCAACATTCGGGACATGTAGGAGTGTTCGCAAAGCCTCCTTATCTCGGAAGCGGAAGCGAGCATGGGGGCGATGTCCAGCCCTGTGAGCAGGCGCAGATCGTCGATTCCGCTGATATCGAGAGGATCCGCCATTGCGACGACGAGCGTGTCATCATTCCTACGGATAGGAATCAAGTGATGCCTGAGCGCGAATTCGCTTGGGACGATCTCTAAAACCGAGGGGTCGGGCGGCTCCTGCGCAAGATCGATAATAGGCACGTCAAGCTGTCTTGAGAGGAAGCGGAGCAGATTGACGTCGGTCAGAAAGCGCATTCCGACGAGAATCTCACCAATGCGTTTGCCGCTCTCGCTCCTGCGCTGTTCAGCGAGGGCGGTTTCCAACTGTTCCGGGGTTACTAAACCCTCTTCCGTAAGCATTGCGCCGAGCAGAGTTCGCCTGAGTTTGAGCAAGTCGGTCCCTCCGAATTGAGTGTAAATGAGTATCAATGCTTATGAAAAAAAGGGTTGCTTGAAAAATATTTTTAGATACGGGGTTTTGAACTATTAGACGCTGCAAAGAGACATCCGGTTACGTCGCTTTTACCCCGATTTCCAGTCGTTTATTGCAAATCCGAGCTTGCGCCAAAGGCTCATCTTCATACTACGGAAGAAAACCTCGCGGGGGTTCACGATTTTGTGGTACATTTCGGATAATAATTCCCAATGTATGCAAACCGGCGACGAACAGGGTATTCAAAGCGTCCGGCGGAACGGGTACTGAAAGCGCCGGGCAAGATAAAACATACGTCCTGCGGGCGAAAAATGCTTTTTGCGGTTTTCCGTCTGTGCTGGGGGCGCAGTTCGTGGAAATCTCTCCGTAAACCCGCCTTTCCAAGGTGGGGTCGGCTCAGAGCGCCGGGAGAGGTCAGGGACGCAACAGTTGAGATTTGATTACCTCGCTCCCTTCAATCTAATATGGAGTTTGTGAGATCTTGACTCAGAAAGCGTTTTAATGATTACTTTCGATCCGATTCAAGTCGAAGTTTGGAGACATTTGCTCGCTTCCATTGCGGAGGAGATGGGAGGCGCACTAGAACGAACCGCCTATTCCCCGAATATCAAAGAGCGGCTCGACCACTCTTGCGCGCTGTTCAACGAGCGAGGAGAACTGCTCGCTCAGGCGGCTCACATTCCAGTTCACCTTGGGGCGATGCCCCTCATGCTTCGGGCGCTGAAGGACACTGTGGCGTGGAGTCCCGGACTGATGATCTTGTGCAACGACCCTCGCATCGGAGGAACGCATCTGCCGGATTTGACTCTTGTCGCTCCTGTCTACGAAGATGGCGGTGAGGACGCCTGCGGAAACGATGAGGAAAAACTTCTTCTGGGCTTCGTCGCTTCTCGCGCCCATCACGCGGATATCGGCGGCCTCTCTCCCGGATCTCTGCCGCTGTCAAAAGAACTTTTTCACGAAGGGTTAATCCTCCCGGCGATGACTCTCGTCAAAAGAGGACTCGTGCAAGAGGAAGTCGTCGCTCTTGTCTGCGCGAACTCCCGGACACCCGTTGAGCGGCGCGGAGACCTATCCGCGCAGATCGCGGCAAATGAGACAGGGATCGCCAGATTTCGTGAGTTGGTTGGAAAGTGCGGACTTCCCGAGTTTAAAAAAAGGACTTCCGAAAGCATCGCTTACGCAGAGTCAGCCATTCGAGAGATGATTGCCGCACTGCCGCCCGGCGTCTATACCGCAACTGACTTCTTAGACGACGATGGAGCCGGAAACCGCGACATTCCAATCCGAGTAAAGATCACGATCCCAAAAAGAGAGAATTTGAGCGCTCGTTCAATTCCCGAAGCGCCTGCGATTCGTTTCGATTTTACCGGAAGTTCTCCTCAAGTTCGCGGATCCCTGAACGCCACTGAAGCGATCACTCGTTCCGCCTGTTGTTATCTCATACGATGCCTCGTTGAGGAGGAGATACCTACCAACGAAGGATGTTTCACCCCGATAGAGGTGATCGCCCCGGAAGGTAGTATCGTCAACGCAAAATTTCCCGCCGCTGTCGCCGGAGGAAATGTGGAGACGTCGCAAAGAATCGTGGACGCGCTCTTAAAAG
>JAYVOT010000179.1:0-8550 GCA_043757795.1 Chthonomonadaceae bacterium
TCGCTATGCCCTAAAGTATTCACCAGAGGTATCGGCTCCATAAAACGATCTCGCGCATACACAACCTCTTCGCGAAGATCTTCCGGTTCCATTCCATAAGGGACGCTTATCTCCGGGTGAGATTTCCA
The DNA here is from genome assembly GCA_043757795.1 of Chthonomonadaceae bacterium. Classification (GTDB taxonomy): domain Bacteria; phylum Armatimonadota; class Chthonomonadetes; order Chthonomonadales; family Chthonomonadaceae; genus JAYVOT01. The sequence goes on from JAYVOT010000179.1 coordinate 129, forward strand.
TTTCGCATATTCGCACTCGATTACAAGGGAGTTGAGTTTGTATCTCGAGAAAATCCTATCTATCAGTTTTTTATGAAAAGGAAGCGCGTTCTTTCCTACGAAAAGATGCGCTCCTCTAAAAGCGAGAGAGGGCCAATCGCTGATGTCCGCCCCGACAAACCTAGACCGCCCCCGATGCGTTCGCAGAAGCTGTCTAAGTGTTTGAAGGCCATAGAAAGCGCCTGCAGGGTCTCTCCCCACCACCACGACAAACTTTGGAGTCACCACAAGCGCATATCCTTCAGGTTGATTCGTGAGAGCGGGCGTCAGCGGATGCTTGAGCGGAATAGCTCCCTGCACAGTTACTAAAACGCCTTTTTCATCCCAATCGCCTGTGTTCTCACGCCACTTCACTCCTGTTTGATCGGCGATCTCGGTTGCAAAGCGACGTGACGCACGTTCTGCGCGTTCACCTTCAGTCGTACCCGGAAAAGCGAAACGGATGGGAACGGTACCTCGAAGTTGAAAATCGCCCTCATCGAAAACAATATGTTTCGGTTCTGGAATTACTACAGGATGTCCATTCTCATCATTGAGTTCAGATTCCAGTGCGGATCGAAATTTTAGCTTTCCAATTCCCAATTTCGTTACAGGAGAAAAAGTCGGCGCACTCGTATTGGTTTCCATTTTAGCGCCTGGCGCACAAGTAACCCTGAATGAAAAGGTCTGTTTTATCCCCGGATTCAGTGTCGCGCCATCGAGTCCGATCCAGAAAAGTCTATCCTGTTGCAAATAAGGGTCGTTTCGAGTGTCCAGAAAAGACGCGCCATTTTGCCCTGCAAAAAGGGTTGGAGAAGCGCTCGTCACTACCTCGATTTTTCCTGCAAGCGGAAGATTCAACTTGAGTGAAGAAAAGGAAGACGTCCCAATACGATTCTTATCGTTTTCGATAGGGAGCGCCTTCGGAGGAAGATCGCCTTCTGTTTTCAGTTCTTTAGAGGAGATTTCGTATTTGCCTTGAGCCAATGCATAAGCCCACAAGCGAATCGGATTCCATTCCAATTTAGCTGGTTCAGCGGCGTTCCAATCGGTTTGAAGACTGAAATCCACACTGTTGTCAGCATGAACTTCCACACGTAGCGCTGCAGTAAAAGCCCGACCATCGGACTGATAGCTGTAATTTGTGAGGTAAGCGACTCCGCCGTCCGGAAGTCTTTCCGCTTTTACTGCGGGAATGTTGGAACCGGAACTATAGTAGCCTTTTTTGTAATCAGAGCTGAAGAGTTGGAGGTTCCCGCCTTTTAGGAGCGGCATACCATCGACATCAAGATATAGCCCGCCGCGAAGCCAACGGGAAGTGAAGCGGGTTTGAACGAAAGGGGTTTCCGGATTAATCTCTTTCAAAGCGGTTTGCGCTTCTGAAACGACTTCCGATGCAATGAGGATTAAAGCTAGGAATGCAAAAAAGACGAATTTCATTTACTAGAATTCGTCACGCAAGAGGGTTACTCCTTCAGAAGACTCAAACTCGTCGGGATTGGTGCGAACTGCATCTGCAGTATGAGATAAACTTTGAAGTGATCCGGATAAAAACATGGACAGAGAGCGTACACAGTACTAAACGCGAACTTCCTGTAAACGCTCTCCATCAATGACTGTAAACTATGGCAACGCCCAATAATTAACACATTGAAATCCAAGCATATTTGATCTCTAAGCAACCTTGAAATCAGTGCGATAATTGTTGGGCGTCCCCATTATGACTACTTGGTCGGTGGATTTTGAGCATCCCCGCCAGTCGTTGCTCCATTCGTTCCGGCTCCAGCCTCTGCTCGATTGCCGCGATTACGTCCGCCGCCTTGGCCGCCCTGTCCACCGCCGCCGCGTCCGCCGAAAGCGCCCATTCCACGTCCGCCCATGTCGAGATTGACCCCTACTCCAGTCGCTGTAAACGTTCCGTCCGGATCAGTCGTTCCGGAGGCGATCAACTTATCGCCGACCTTTAGACTGGAAAAAGGAACTGAAGAGAGTTTAGTGATCTTCACTCCTGAAGCCAGCTTCAAGATGATCGTAACGTTCGTATTGATGACGATCGTGAGCGGATTGGTAGAGACCACTTTGCCTGTCGCAGTCGCCGAAGCGGTGGGTTGCGGCGGGTTGTTGGGGTCTATGACGGAGGGATCCGCCGCTGCTGCGCCGGAAGTTGCAGCAGCCGCCCCGCGTCCGCCGCGATTTCGATTGTTTTGCAGAAAATCCGGAAGTTCGCCGGCAGTGATTGAGGAGGCTGTAATGACAGCAGGCACGCCCTGCACTTGAACCTGATCGCCAGCCCGAAGACTGCCTATGGTGACAGTCTGTTGAGTGGTGAATTTCGTATCGGGATTCACTTTGATCGTCTGACTGCCGCCGCCGAATTGAGACGAGATCACCATAGTTCCGGCTTTCATATCTCCGCCGGTGATCGTTCCCATAACATTTCGACTGCCGCCGCCGCGCCCTTGTCCGCCATTTCGCCCTTGTCCGGCAACTCTAGCGGGACCGCCTGCTCCGCCGGGAGCCGTGGCGGCAGGATTTTGCGCCAATGCAAAATTCGTCATAACCAGCAGCGCAAACGCCGCTCCTGCAAAAATCGTTCTCATTATTTCACCTCTCCTGTAACTAAAAAAAAGAAAAAATCATTGAATATTAGAACGCATTAAAGCGATTCAACTATCAGACGAATTGATTCTCGAAACGTTTCTTTCAAAATGGAAAATTTATGCGAGAGGATATATCCTTAGAGTTTCAAAGCCAAACTGTGCGAATCTAATTTTAATCTTTACCAAATTTTTGCTTGCCAGGGTCTTAATGAAATGCGCTGAATATTCTCGCATTGAGGCTTCCTCGAAGCGTCCTCGTGAAGCGAAGGCATGAAGGCGGTTTTTTATATCCTGTGTGAAGCTCAGATGGCGGATCGACGCCGAGTCCGGAATTTGTATCTTGGGGCTTAAAACGAGGAACAGAAGACGGGCGCTTTCAGCGACCTACAAAAAATGGGCGTCTGCGATCACGAAGCCGCAACAGAAGATTTTAAACCCTTATTTGATTTATGGGACGACGTAAACCTGAATCGTTGCTTCAAATTTTAAGGTCGGTCGAAGCATTGTGTCAAAAACACTTTCGCCTGAGGCGCATTTGCAAAGCGGCTCTGCCCGTCGTGACGATTCGCATCTCTCTTACTCCCCCTTCTCCCGCAGCGCGGGAGAAGGGGGTCGGGGGGATGAGGGCTTCCCGCCGAAGGCGCTATAGCGAAAAAGCTCTGCCCGTCGGGACGATTGACAACGATCCTGTGAATAAAGACGCCTTCGGCGCCTCTCACGTTCTGAGTACGTCCATGCATTTGCCGAGTGTTTTCAACACACGGATTTGTTGGTTGCGCAACATGAGTAAAAGGAAATTTGAATTGAAGCGTCTCTCTTATTGGACATTTGTTTCGGCGTTCGCTTGTTGGTCAGTTTTTGCGCAAGCCCAGAACCGCAAGTCGCTAAGCATGAGTGAAGCGGTTCAACTCGCCCTCAAAGCGAGTCAAGTCGCGAAGGCGACGACTGCAAAGCTAGACGGCGCAGGCGCGCGAGTCCGGGGGGCGAAAGCGTTTGCAGCGCCAATTTTCACCATCGCTCAACCTTTCGGAAAAAACACTGGCGGACTTGACGAAGACCTCCTGATAACGGGAACTCTCGAACTTGGCGACAAGCGTCGTCAACGAATAAAATCCGCGCGAGCCGAGTACGAGGCGTTGCAGTTTGATTTGAAGCAGGGAAGTTCGGACATTGCCTTTGCGACGCAGTCGGCTTACATTGAAAACCTCCGGGCGGAGGCTGAGCGCAAACTTGCGACAGAAAGCTTGAATAGCGCACAAGAGTTCGTTCGCGTGGCGGAGTTGCAGTTTCAAGCGGGAGACGTCGCGCGAACAAACGTCATTCGAGGAAAAATCGAACTCAACAGAGCGGAACAGAATTTGAAAGCGGCCGAGACGGATCGTGACAGTCGGGTTGCCGCGCTGAAGAGTCTGACAGGTCTCCCGCAATCGACAGATTTGGAACTAGCGGGAACGCTGGATTACTCGCCTCTGAGCCTTGCCTTATCGCTTGTTCGACAAACAGCCCTCAACACGCGCAACGACCTCAAAACAGCCCGAAAACTCCTAGATTCAAAGGAAGCCGTTCTTCACGGGGCAAGGGTGCAAACCATTCCTGATTTAATCTTCGAAGCCCGGCACTCGACGATAGACCCCGCTGTCGGCGGCAATTCGATTCGGCTTGGCATTCAATTCCCTCTTTTCGATACCGGACGCAATCGGGCGAGCGTGGCGGAGGCGGAGGCGGCGGTGAGAGAGCAAACCGCCCTGCTCAACGAAGCCTCCCGCGCAGCGCAACTGGACATAGACGCCGCACTGAGAAACTTTGAACAGGCTAAAACAGCGGTCGAGTCTTTTCAAAACGGGCGTCTTACAATGTCAAAAGAGTTGCTCGACCTGGCGCAAACAGGATATGCAAGAGGGGCGAACTCCTACCTCGAACTTCTGGACGCACGTACTGTCTATCGAACTGAACAGACGGATTATACTCGCGCGCTCTCCGCTTATCAATTGGCGATAGTCGCGCTTCAGCACAGCGCAGGGGGAACGCTTCTAAAATGAGACGGAGTTTCTTATTGTTCTACATACCGGGTTTTGCTTCTTATTCAAACAGTATAGTTGAAAGCATGAAGGATAACTATTACTTAAACGCATGCAAATCGATTGTCCGCCTCTTGTCGCTCCTCTCTTTCTCACTCTTTTTGACAGGGTGCGGAGGAAAGGCTGAGGAGAAAAAAGAGGTTGTCCTCGCTCCTGTCGCCGTTGAGACCGGAGTTGCGACCCTCCGAACACTGGAAGAGACTGTCACAGCGCAAGGAATTCTTTCGCCGAGTCAGGGAGCTTCGGTCATCATATCTCCTCTCGCTTCCGGCAGAATTCTCTCCGTCAGAGTGCGTGAGGGAGATCGTGTGACTGCAGGGCAGATCGTCGCCGTACTGGACGGAAGATCGGGGCAGGCGGCTTCGCAAAGCGCAGCGGCGGGACTTAGCGTCACGCAAGCGCAAGCGAGGCAATCGAATATGTCCGCAAACGCCCTGGACATTGACAATAAAAACAGCGTCAGAATCGCAAACCTTGCGGTTGCTAGCTCGAAAGAAGAGCTTGCAAGCGCAGTGAAGCAGGCGCAAACGAACCTGCTTTCGGCGCAAACCGATTTGGCGAAGACGAAGGCGGGTGCGCGCCCTCAGGAGATCGCGCAGGCGGAACAGGCTACTCTGCAGACAGGCGCAACCCTCAGTCGAGCGCAGACCGAATTGGAGCGAGTGCAGTTTTTAGTGGACAAAGGCATCTTGCCCAAACGTCAACTTGACGACGCTCAAACTGCAGTTAAAGTTGCCTCGTCCGGATTTGAAGGGACGAAACAACAGGAGAGCCTGGTGAAAGCAGGGGCGAGACCCGAGGACGTTCGCTCTTCGGAACTGAAAGTTCAGCAAGCGAAAGAGATGTTGCAACAAGCTCAAACATCGGGTGCCGCGAAGGTCAAACAAGCCGCAGCAGCTTTGAAACAGGCTCAAGACGGCAAGTTGAACGTCGATGCGAAACGACAGGAAGCAGCCGCTGCAGAACAATCAGTCCGACAGAGACAGGCGGACCTTTCAGTTGCGCAGATCATGAATGGCTCTGCGGAGATTCGATCTCCGGTCAGCGGCATCGTCACTAAGCGCAATCAGAATGCTGGAGACATCGCTGATCCAACGAAAGCTATTCTCGAAATTTCAGACGTTTCGTCCCTCAATCTTGTTGCGTCGTTGCCTTCGGATGCGGGATCAACCATAAAAAAAGGTATGGAATCGAAAGTAACCTGCCTGGAATTCCCCGGTAAGGAGTTTTCCGGCAAAGTTTTGAGCGTCGGGCAAGTAGATGCGACGACGAATCTACTCTCTGTGCGAATCAGCGTCTCTCCTGCCCCGCAACTTAAATCCGGACTTTTCGCCACGGCGGAGATCGTTCTACGACGTTTTGAAAAGGCGGTCGCAATCCCCAAAAAGTCCATTATCTCAAAAGAGGGCAAACCCTCCGTCTTTGTGGCGGGCGAAGACGGCGTCGCGCATCTGAAGCAGGTCGAAGTCGGAGTGGAGCAAGACGACATGATTCAAATCTTGAAGGGCGTCGCGTCCGGTGAAAAAACTATTACTTTAGGTCAGTTTGAGTTGGCGGACGGGGCGAAGATCAAAGAAGCCGAGAGCGCGGAAAAGCCGGAGGGCGGCGATAAGAAGGATGAAAAAGCCGCTCCCGCCGACGCCGGTAAGACGACCGATTCAAAGTCGGATAACAAGAAGTCAAGCGAAGTGAAAGCAGGAGATAAGCCTTGAACCTCAGCGCCTTCACCTCCCGGTATCTCAAAGCGATTCTGTTTGTTACCGTTGTCTTGTGCGGCATTGGAGCTTGGCTGATCGCCTCGTTCCCGGTTTCCATTTTGCCGGACGTAACTTTCCCAAGAATTCTAGTCATTGCGGAATCCGGCGGCAGACCTACGCGAATGGTGGACGCAGCCATTGCAAAACCCCTTGAGCAGTCTGTCGCCTCCGTGCCCGGAGTCGCGAAAATTAGAACGCAGACTCAACGCGGCGCGACGGAACTCTCTATCGACTTCAATTGGGGAACCGACGTCGCGACCGCTTATCAGACGATCAACACGCGAGTGAACGAGGTTCGCGCTCAGTTGCCGCCGGACACTCAGATCACGGTCGAGCGAATGAATCCGACGATTTTTCCGATTCTCGGACTTTCGTTGCGTGCGAAAGGCATGTCGCAAGCGGAGGTCTGGAGTCTGGCGAACTATCGCATTCGCCCCGGACTTACGCGAGTCCCCGGCGTCTCAAAGGTCGTCGTGCAGGGCGGCGACATCCCGGAAATCGTCGTTGAGATAGACCCGCAACGCCTGAACGCCTATCGCCTTTCACTTCTTGAGGTGGAACAAGCGATCACCGGGGCGAACGTCGTTCGCGGGGTAGGCAGGTTCGACAGACAGTTTCAACAGTACAACGTATTGGTTTCCGGTGAAACGACCTCCATCGATGACCTAAAAAAAGTGGTCGTCACGCAACGCAACGGCGTTCCCATCACGATCGGGCAAGTTGCGAAAATAGAACGTTCCGTGCAGGACAGAACGACCGTCGTCACTGCGGACGGCAGCGAATCCGTGCTTTTGAATATCGTGCGCCAACCGGATGCGAACACCGTTTCCGTGACAGAGGGCGTGCGAAAAGAGTTGGCGCTTTTGAAATCTTCGCTTCCGCCCGGCGCAGAAATCTCTATTTTCTACGATCAATCCGTTCTCATCGGCGAGGCTGTGACTAGCGTTCGAGATGCAGTATTGATCGGGGCGGCTCTCGCCGTCGTGGTACTGCTTCTATTTTTAGGGAATATTCGCGCCACTCTCGTCACCGCGATCATCATTCCGGCGACTGTTCTCATCACCTTTCTGCTAATGCGTCTCGCCGGCATGACCCTCAATCTGATGACGTTGGGGGCGTTGGCGGTCGGTATAGGGCTAGTCATCGACGATGCGATCGTGGTCGTCGAAAACGTCTTCAGGCATCTCTCGCATGGCGAGGAGAAGGGCGAGGCGATTAAGAAGGCGACAGGCGAAATATTCGCTCCGATGATCTCTTCAACCCTGACTACTGTCGTAGTTTTCCTTCCTCTCGTGCTCCTGAATGGCGTTTCTGGCGCCTTCTTTACGGCGTTGGCGGTGACGCTTGTCATCGCTCTGATGGTATCGCTTATTCTAGCGCTTTTAGTCAGCCCTACTCTCTGCGTCACTTTTCTGAAGGTAAAGCCGGGAGAACGCGAATATGGACCGGTTTTCGGGTGGGTCTTGAAACTGTATGTTAAAATCCTGCGATTCTCTCTCAAACAAGTCCCCGCTTTAGTTTTAATCGCTCTCGCTATTCTTGGCGGCACGGTTTTCTTCGCTTCAAAACTGCAGCAAGGGTTCATGCCGGAGATGGACGAGGGCGCTTTCGTGCTCGATTACCTTACGCCGCCGGGAACTTCTCTTGCTGAGAGCGACAGGCTCCTCAGAAAAATCGACGACATACTCAAAGAGACGCCCGAGATCAAGTCCTATTCGAGACGCACCGGAACCGAGCTTGGTTTTGCGATTACGGAACCAAATCGAGGCGACTATGCAATTACCTTGAAATCGGATCGAAAACGACGTATAGAGGATGTGATGGGCGATATTCGGGAGAAAATTCAGTCGGGTGTTCCGGGCGTTGATGTCGATTTCAAACAAATTTTGCAGGATTTGATAGGCGATCTTGCTGGCGCGGCCGCGCCGGTGGAAGTGAAGCTGTTCGGCGAAAATCAAAAGCAGTTGGA
>JAYVOT010000180.1:0-8547 GCA_043757795.1 Chthonomonadaceae bacterium
CAACCGGGATCGAACTTCCGAAGAACCTCCCTCGAACGACTCTCCTGCCGCTTCAACTGCCATCCCCCTTCAGAAACATCCTGCCGTCTACTCGCTCACGAAGGCGATGTCCCTGCTGAGTTCAGGGCAGGTCGGCAAAATTGAATTGACTTTGCATCGGCCCGGGCAAAGCGTCCCGCTGAAGCTCAGTGTGATCGTCAAATCTCTGGAAATTCAACCTGTCGAGTTTCGCGTTCTCCCCAATAAAGTGGGAATTCTCCGGGTTCGGCAGTTCAACGCGAAGGCGACTCGAATGTTTCAGGAAGCGTTGGCCCGTCCCGATCATTTAAAGGGACTTGTGATAGACCTGCGTGGGAACTCAGGCGGGGTCGTCACGAGCGACTTGCCGGAGATAGACGGCTTTGCGAGCGCTCGAAAACTCCTCGCTGCACTCACGAAGGGCGGAAAAATCGCTACCCTCGAACGACATCCAAATCAAAAAGAGCCTGTCGTCATTCAAGGAACCTCCGAATTCTCCAACTTGCCGAGAATCGTCCTGGTTGACGAAGGCAGCGCAAATTTGACTGAGATGGTCGCCGCGGCCCTGCACGACGTGGCGGGGGCGAAATTGGCGGGAACCCGCACATTTGGCGACAACGCTCTCCAACTCTTCACCGTATTTAAAAACGGAGCCGGCATTGAGATGACGTCCGCGCGACTATCGACTGTCGGGGGAGCCGATCTCAAAAAAGGACTGGAACCGGACTATCCGATCTCGCCGAACAACCGGGACAAAGAGGCCGCATTGAAATTGGCGCTTCAAAAGATAGGAGGCGCAATTGGAAAAGGATAGCCTTAAGCTCATGACGACTTCACAGCGACGGAACTCGAATGAGAGAATGCAGTGGTGGAGACTAGCCTCGCTCGTATTGCTTGCCGTCGTTTCCGTGTTGTCCGGCTATCAGAGCTACTCGCAAAAACCGACCAGAGCGGACTCTTATGAACAGTTGATCGTACGTGAAGATCGCCCCGGCGAAATGACTCCGTCCTACCCCTCCGCAAAACTCTCCCTTGCCGGAGACAAACAGAATGAACAGGCGAACGCCCCGCTTGCAAACTATCGGGCTACCCTCAGCCTCCTGAAAAAAAGCTACTACGGCGCGCCGCTTGATAAGAATCAGACGCGACGACTTACTTACGAAGCGATTCGAGGAATGATCTACAGTCTCAAAGATCAGTTCTCCAGTTTTCTGGATCCCGACGACTGGAGTCAGATGATTGCGACCACTGAAGGCGATTTCGAGGGCATCGGCGCTCTGCTCGTCCAAGAACGCGACCGGCTCAAGGTGGTGAGACCGATCGAAGGGAGTCCGGCTGAATCCGCGGGTATCAAAGCGGACGACTATATCGTGAGCGTAGACGGAGAAGAGGTGACCGGAAAGACCCTCAATGACGTCGTAAGAAAAATAAAGGGCAAAGAGGGAACGAAAGTCAAAGTAGGTTTTCTGCACGGTACGGTTAGAACGGAAACGACGCTCACCCGCGCCCTTGTGGAACCGCCTGTCGTGCAGTTTTGGATGGAAAACGAAGCGGACAAAATCGGACATATCGTCCTGAACGAGTTCAACGAAAAAAGCGTTCCTCAACTTCAGAAAGCGTATGAGAAGCTCTCTGCACAGGGAATGAAGGGGCTTGTCTTCGATATGCGATACAATCCCGGCGGTCTGTTGGAATCCGCGGTGGATATCACGAGCCTGTTCGTTCCGAAAAATCTCGTTCCGGAGCTTAAGAACGTGGTGGTTTACACTGTTGAGGGGGACGGCAAAGAGAAAGAGATGCGCCTCCGGACGCCTGAGTTCGTCATCAAGCGAATTCCAACCGTTCTGCTTGTAAATGGAAGCACGGCTTCCGCCGCTGAGATCGTCTCAGGAGCGTTGAAAGACTACGGCATCGCAACCTTGATCGGAGAAAGAACTTACGGCAAAGGGCGCGTGCAGACCCTCTATCCGCTCGAAGACGGCTCAGCCTTAAGATTGACGACTTCGCTCTACTACCCGCCCCTTCACTATGATTTGAATTTTGCGCGAGATGATGAAGGCGCAAAACAAGAAGGCACGGGAGGAATACTGCCGGACATCGAATTGAAGCAGTCGCCGAATTGGAGAGCGGAAGACTTCAAGGACAAAGCGAACGACACTCAACTTCTTGCAGCGATCCGTTTTTTGCAGGCGAGACTAAATGGAAAAACGATCTCAGAAGCGCAAACCGAGATCAAAACTCAAAACTGAATCAGAGCAAGGATGGGCATTCGTTGGACTTAAATGAGTTTTTTATCGATAATAAAAAGAAGATTGCGATAGTCGCTTCGGCCTGCGGGGTCTTAATTCTAGCGGGATTCGCGTTTTCAAAACTGAACCAACGCGCCGCTTCTCAAGAGGTTGCCAAACTTGCGTCTACCTCGAGTCGCAAAGACTTGGTTCAAAATGAGACGCTTCGCCATGCTCCCTCTTCCCTGCTTTCTAAATCTCACACAGCGCAGGAAGCGAATGCAATGCCGGAAGCGGCGCCTTCTTTCACTCTTCCTGCGCTTTATAAACCCTCTCCTGAACTCGTGATGTCTGCGAATGCGGACACGAAGTTAGTGGCTCTGACCTTTGATGCGGGCAGCGACGCGAAAGCGGTTCCGCTGATCTTAAAAGCCTTGAAGGAGCGCAACCTCAAGGTGACTTTCTTCCTGACCGGTAAATTTTGCGAGCGCTTCCCGGCGGAGTGTCGCGAGATCGCCGATGCCGGAATGGAACTGGGCAATCACTCTTATCGCCACAAGCACTTCACAAAACTCTCCGAAAAGCAGATCGTCGAAGAACTTGAGCGCTCGGAAGCCGCCATCATTAAGGCGTGCGGACGCGGGGCTAAGCCGCTGTTCCGATTTCCCTATGGCGATTGCAATGCGAGGACGCAACGAATCGTCGCCGGGCAAGGCTATCAGCCGATTCGCTGGACTCTGGACTCGCTTGATAGCGTCGGACATAAAAAATCTTGCGAGTTCGTTGAGGCGCGAATCAACGGGAAGATCAAATCCGGTTTCATCACGCTGATGCACGTTTCCGAGATCGGATCAGCTGAAGCCCTGCCGAAAATCTTCGAGCATCTCGACAAAATGGGCGCGAAAATCGTGCCCGTCAGCGAAATTTTGAAATCGAAACCAAATATGGAAGCGTTGCCGGAGGGGTAGCGGAAAGCCTCGCCGACCCTACATCGGGTTGAAACCCAAGTCTGAAATTGAGAAGCCCGCCTTCGCTTGTTGAGAGAGAAACCTCGCCCCAACTTCTCGCATGACCTCCCTACCTGCTTGAAGAAGGGCTTTCGGAATCCTTTTCGCGAGATGCATTTCGAGTCCGAAAAGACGAAATTCGCGTCGTCCGATACTTGTCCCTTAATTGAAACAATGGAGATTGAACAATGCCCCTGATTGACATGCCGATGGATCAACTGCTGAAGTACGAGGGAAGAAACCCTCGTCCTGCCGACTTCGACGCTTATTGGGAGAAGGCGCTGGCGGAGATGCGAGCTACGGATCCGAACGTCGAATTGGCGTCTTACCCCTTGAAGTCTCGAATCGCCGACTGTTTTCATCTCTATTTCACAGGCGTCGGCGGCGCACGAGTCCACGCGAAGTACCTGCGTCCCAAAGAGTCGAAGGGCAAACATCCGGCGGTTCTGCTTTTTCACGGCTACTCCGGCAACAGCGGTGATTGGCAAGAGAAGCTAGCGCTTGTTTCGCAGGGTTACTCCGTCGCGGCATTGGACTGCCGGGGGCAGGGAGGGCTTTCGGAGGATGCGGGCGGAGTCAAGGGAAATACGCTGAAGGGGCATATCATTCGCGGACTTGACGACTGCGCTGAAAAGTTGTACTACCGACAGGTTTACCTTGACACGGCGATGCTTGCGAGAGTGGTCATGGAGATGCCGGAGGTGGACGCAGACAGAGTCGGGGCGACCGGAGGCTCGCAGGGGGGCGGTCTTACCCTTGCTTGCGCCGCGCTAGAGCCTCGAATCAAACGCGCGGCGCCGGTCTATCCCTTCCTTTGCGATTATCGCAGAGTCTGGGAAATGGATCTAGATGTTGCCGCGTATGAGGAGTTGAGGTCGTTTTTCCGAATGTTCGACCCTTTGCATGAACGGGAAGACGAAATGTTTGAAAGGTTGGGCTATATCGACAATCAGCATCTGGCAAATCGGATTCAAGCCGAGGTTTTAATGCCTGTCGGGCTGATGGATGCGGTATGCCCGCCCTCCACGCAGTTCGCTGCATACAACAAGATCGCTTCCAAAAAAAGCCTGATCGTCTATCCTGATTTCGGTCACGAAGGGCTTCCCGGATGCTCTGATCGAATCTTCGATTTCATGGCAGAGCTGTGAACGAGTGATCGAAACTGAGAGACTAGATCAACTGCAAGAGAGATTGGGAGTGCGATTCAAAGACATCGAACGCCTTGAACGCGCGCTGACTCACCGCTCCGCCGCCACGGAAAACTCGCTTCAGAGCAACGAACGCCTGGAGTTTCTGGGTGATTCCGTGGTAGGGCTTATTATTGCGGAGTACCTTTTTGTGAATCTTCCCGGCTACAGCGAGGGCGATCTGGCTAAATCAAAAGCCTACATCGTCAGCGAAGCGGCGCTGGCGGAGGCGGCGCAGGAGATCGGCTTGGAAGAGTTCGTGCGCTTAAGCTCCGGCGAAGCGGCGGCGGGCGGCGGCCAGCGGCGTTCCATTCTCTCCGACGCTTTTGAAGCCCTGATCGCGGCTGTCTATTTAGATCGAGGGATCGTTGCAACCCGGAGAGTCATTCACAAAGCGTTGAAGACCGCCATCTTGACCGCTCAGACGGAGCAACATCGCAGAGACTACAAATCCGCGCTTCAAGAACAGACGCAAGCGGTCTTCAAAATCACGCCTCGCTATCGCATTCATAGCGTAGCAGGGCTGGAACACAACAAAACCTTCACGGCGGAGGCGATGCTCGGCGAAAAGTCGATAGGCTCCGGAGTCGGCAAAAGCAAAAAAGAGGCTGAACAAGCCGCCGCACTGAACGCTCTGAGCAACCTCGGCGAGACAGCCGGGAAATAAAATTCTCCTCTAAATAGCCTTCCGTCTAATGTCTTCCTAACTGGATGCGCAAAGACATTAGGCGGTTTTGCGTCCGCAGGGCGCTTGTCTCTATCGAAGGCGATTTTAGCGCATGGAGTGTTCGCATTACGCTCGATTATTTTTCCTGCGCTTTCAGTTCCCGCTTTCCCAAAGAAGTAACTCTCATTGCAACGAACCGACTCGCGTTTCTGTCCTATGCTATAATAGCTTTGGCATTTACAGTAGATTTGAGTTCAAATTTTCAACTGCACGCGTATACTCGGAAGGAAAATGTTCATGCTGAAGGCTGTATCTTTATTCTCTGGATGTGGTGGAAGCGATCTAGGGCTTTTAAGAACAGGCGTGCAAATTGTTTGGGCCAATGACGCTATGAAAGCGGCTTGTGATACATATAGAGCAAATATGCCGAACACTGAAGTTGTATGTTCAGACGTGGAAAAAATAATCAATTTCCCTTCTGCCGATATTTTAATAGGTTGTTATCCCTGTCAAGGATTTAGTCAAGGCGGGAAGCGGGATGCAGAAGCCTTTTCTAATTTTCTATTTCTAGAATTTTACCGCGCATTGAAACAGATCAAACCGATTGCATTCATTGTAGAAAACGTACTTGGAATGACGTATAAGCATAACCGCCCCTTATTCAATGCACAACTGGAATTTTATGCTCAACTCGGATATGCAACAAAATGGAAATGTTTAGATGCGCGAGATTATGGCTTAGCCCAATCTAGAAAAAGAGTGTTCATTGTAGGAGTTAGTAGTGAGAAATCAGGTCAGTATCAATTTCCTCAGCCTACACACGGTCTAGGGATGCAATTTGAATGGCAAACTCAGGGGGAAGTTTTGCATGGATTTCCTGAATGGCCAGAGGGAGAGTATTTTGATGGAGAAATGAATTGGTATTACATGTCCCGAAATAGAAGGAGGGATTGGAGCGAGTGTGCTCCTTGCGTCGTGGCAAGCGCTAAGGCGGTCACGTTACACCCCGTGAGCCCCAAAATGGAACGTGTGACCCGCGATGTCTACAGATTTATTGACGACTCTAAACCTCGAAGATATAGCTATCGCGAATGCGCAGCCCTTCAAGGCTTTCCATTGGGATATGAATGGTCAATTGACTCACTCATATCAAAATATAAAATTATCGGTAACGCAGTGCCGCCACTACTCATGGAAAACGTAGCTAAACCACTCGTCCAATTAATTATGAGCTAGTGATACGGACGTTTTCATGCAAAGACTTTATTTTCGTCAGCCAGTCAATTGCAATGGCGCTCGCTGTCGGATCGGTGAGATTTGCAAATGTCGGCAAACATTCAGACAAGCGTAACCTGTCGAAAAGAATCGTTAAACGAGATGTTTTTCGACTGCGATCATCGTCGCTAATAATAAATGGTATTGAGAAAAGTTCCAAAACCGGACTCCTGGGCGCTTTGTGAAACAGCTCATCAAAGAAATGTTCTTGTCGAGTTTCAGCGCCCTTATCTCTAAAGTTCCTTCCCGTCGCACAGTTTCCGACTGCGATGAACTGTGGATACATTTTATCTGCGAAAGGTTTTGCTAAAAACATATCCCAACCTTCGTCTCCGCCATTGGAGGCGAATTCGCGTTTTGGACTTCCTAGTTCAGGCGCAAACTCGAGAACTTGCTCAAGCAACTGTTTGTAGCTAATTAAGTCATCAGTTTTCCAGGGAGCGCCTACTCTAACGCCTTCACAATGGAAATAATTTTTTGCAGCGTTCAATGAAATGGTTTCGAAAACAAGCGTTCTAATGCCAGCATCTTTTTGAAGTTCACGCCGCTGTACAACAATCCCTAAACAGAGCAAATATGTTGACTTGACATCAAACTCTGTCTTGTATTCAAGAACATCGCCGATTAATTTGAACGGATAAGCATCACCAAGCAACCCGGAACGACGGTCGACCTCCTCGATGATTGCAGCTGCACGAAGATACAAATCATTTTTGAATTCATCAAAACTGTTATCGCTCTCAGGGTCCGACTCTGATTCTATCATCTCTTTGATAGAGCTTATGGACAAGGGTTTGCCAGATCCCCATACGATGAACTCACAATTATCAGTCCAATCTTCTATAGATGAAGTGTCATTTGGCATTCAGTAATTTACCCATGTTAATTTTTACTTTATTAAATGCATTCATTAAAAGTTTATAAGAAGCGATGACATCCCCGTTTCCTTTTACATCAATAAGTTTAGGTAGACTACGCTCTAAATCGTATGAAGAATTCCTGAAAACCAGAGCGATTTCATTCGCCTTATTTTCGGTATAAAAAAGCGCACCTTCAACATCTTCAGTTCGTTTGAAGTAGTCAAGCGCGGCTTCACTACGCAATATCTCAGCAAAATTCTTTTCATCTCGCGAGTTCAAAACCGGTTTCGTGTCTCTAGTTCCAGTAACCCAGGTCAACAGGCATCGAACATTGTCGAATTTATCTTGAGGAATGGGAGTCATCGTCACTTCAGTTGACGTGAGCCCGATAAAGTCTTGATATGCTTCATTTCGCAACAAAGTGTAGAGCGTTCCAAAATATCGTTTCGAGTTGACATTATCCGGGTCAAAAAGTTTACGATCCTCGGCTTGCTTGAGAATAAGGAGCGTTGTCAACCACGACTTTAACGTCGAAGGACGAGTGCCCAATTGTTTTGCAAATTTGCTGAGACTTTCGTTATCCAACTTGCCATTTGAATGAAATAGTACGAATCGAGCTTTCGCTTCAGGCGACCATTCTTTCGAGGAGGTGACGTGCTTATAACCCAGGTAATTTCTGAGCGCATTCGACTCCCAGCCTATCTCAACCAAGACCTCTTTGATACTATCGGCAATATCCTCCGGGACATTAGTGATGGCTGGAGAAAGTGGGTTTTTAGAACTCCTCTCACCGGAAATTAGTTTTAACGCAGCAAGCCGTCTATTTCCCTCAATAACAAAATAATGCCCCGTTTTTTCAGGCGCCTCGCGGACAATGATTGGATCGCCTTTGATGAAGCCGCCGGATAAAATCGCGTCGTATAGATCCGTAACTTGAATCGAATGAACTATGTAATCAAAAATATCGTCTTGACTCGAACTTATCCCTTCTGGGAGACGTGGGTTGTCCGGATCAAACAGCAATTGATCAAGATTCACAGTTATTTCACGTTTCGACATTTGGCGTCCTTCGATATTTGTCAGAGTATATTTGCAATATTCCGTTGTACATAGCTACTGAAACTCATTACAACGGCAATGAACTTGGCATAATAGAATTTCGATAAATGCGACTTTGATTCCTTCATGTTGTCAATTATATATCTGGCACACTCGCAGAAAAAGTGAGTGTCAGATGTATAATTGAACTAGCTTTCCTTCCGGTGCTTTGGAAAAAGAGAAATGCGGAAGATCGGTTCGTTTTGA
>JAYVOT010000181.1:0-8543 GCA_043757795.1 Chthonomonadaceae bacterium
GGTGGCACGTCCCGCACCGTCATACTGATAGCTGAAGGTCGTACTGTCCGGCAGTGAGAGCAAACTTCGGGAATATGGAAAACTCAGTGAAATTGCCCATTTCATTTATCTTGAGAATTTTGTTCATCGACCTTTGTCTCCATCACATCCGAATGTTCACCTGGCCATATACTTGGATGAAGAAGATTTTCTGTTTCTTTTTCATTTCTCAAAACAGGTTTCAACAAGTCATGGTTTCCATGTTCCGTTGGCCGCAGAAGTTGAGATACATCACTCATTATACTCATTCTGTCATTTTCAATTCTAGACCGCCATCTTTTGACAATTTCGTCCCTATCATGATTCACTCTCGCATTCGTATTTGAACCTACGAATGCGTGTTTGAAAGACTTGGTTGCAAGTTTTAAGGAGTTATATTCTTTTTTCGTCCCAAACTTGGAAAAATACTCAAGAGATACGGCAATCAATAAGTTTTTTTTCTCTAGATTCCAATTTTTGTAGATGCTATACAGTAGAGGTTTGTGTAATTTTGGACAATCTTCCATTGATGGGAGGGCTATTTCAAGATTATTATGGATCACTTCTTCCATTGCGAGCGTTACGGAACGATCTACATTGTTGTAAGCAATGCTCCAGCACTCAATGATTGTTTGGGGATCGTATTCCAAAGCCATTTCCAAAATTGTGGTAATCCTACCCCGACCCCACTTTCTCAGCATATGAAGAATAATAGTTATTGCGAGTATGCCCAGTGGAAAAAGAGCGATGGTTGTCCAAAAATATGCTGTCATAGAGTTATAGTGTATTGCGTAAATGAAAAACGAAATTGGTAGAATTGAGTATAATCCAAACACAATTAAGAGAGCAACTGGTGGCGTCGGAGTGTGATCAATTTCTTTTTGTAACTGAGAAATAATATTGAATTGGTGGTTGCGACTTTCGGTTAGTAGTAATTTATTAGACATTGGGGAAATTTCATTTCTAAGGAAGTACAGAATATCTGTGAAGTGGAATTGCGAGTAGAAATTGTTTGCTGGTCAATTTCTACTCTAGTCAAGAAAAGTTAACTTAATTTATAATAAATTACTGTTAACTCTTGTTTTACACCAATTCATTACTGTATCTTGGGACGGGTAGTGGCACATGCTCCACCGATTGCACCTCCCATCAATCCAGAAATGGCACCCCATATCAGGTTTCGGTGTCCGCCGGGCCACGCGCCGCAGTCGGAGCAGATATAAGAGACGCCGCTCTTGTCCGCCTTTACAATGGTGATGAAGTGGTCGTGCTCCACAAAAGCGATGGGGGTTTGGGAAGAGATTGAAGACCCGCTTCATCGGCAGTGACGAGGCGTCCGTTCAAGCCAAGTTTTTTGGAGGCGACGACGAGGTCGGTCATCGAGCTTCCGCGTCCCGTCACCTTCGTGTTCTTCATTACGAGGGGTTTGTCGAAGGGAAGTCCGTTCGCTTTCAGGCAGACCGCGAGTCCCGCCACTCCGCAGAGAGGGTCGGCGCGCCCCGGCTCCGTGATGCCAGCTTTCGCGCGTTCGTCGTGATAGCCCGTGCAGGCGAGCGCGTGCCTCAGGAAGAGCGCCGCGTCTCGATGGCTGAATCCGCGCAACTTCGAGCCAGAGTTGAGCATCGTCTTCAGCGTGTTTGCGGTCTCCTGATAACGTTCGTTGATAGAGAGCGCGTAGACGGTGTCGAGCTTTGCGACTTCGTTAATCCTTTCGGCTTTCCCCAAAACCTCAATCTCAATATCCTTATGTTTTTAACAGTCTATTCGCACTTTACCGCATTGTGGGATATTTCATAGTCATTTATTCGAGCGTGAAAAGTAGCCAGATTCCTTCGCTCCATATTGTTTGAGCAGAGCAATCATTTTCGCATTTTTCCAATGATGTGCATATTCCATAGCTGTCTGTCCATTATAGGTTGATGATATATCAGCGCCGTATTTCAAAAGAAGTTCAGCCATTTTATAGTCATTGAATCCTACTGCTGTAGCTAGTGGAGGTGAATGTGGATAAAACGAATATTTTGGATTTGGCGACGCACCATGTTCAAGGAATATTTGTGCTAGTTCGAAGTCATTAAACATAACTGCGTAGGCAAGACCTGTGTACTTTTCTTCAAAAGTTTGGTGAGTTACAAGAGGGAAATTCGATTTCCCAGTTATTTTGAACTTTAGAATCTCGAAAAAATCGTCTGTTGGGTATCTAGCAAGTGTAATATCCGGTGAGGTTCCGTGTTGCAACATCTGCTTGATCGAGGCTTTTTCATGCGCCTCCAACAAGGACGCAAGTCGTTTTGAGACTGAATACTCTTGATACAATATATTGAGACGGATAGATAAAGCAGTTAAAACGATGAATATCGTTGTTCCGACGATAATCATTACCCAATTGGCTTTCTTTTTCTTCTGCTTATTTATCATTTGACGCTTTCACATAAATAAATTGGCATCAAATCACCTTGAAATAATAGCGAAAGAATTGTTCCAGCTTCCTTTTAGCGAAGCTGGAACGAACAACAAACCAAAAAGATGCAAATGAAATCCAATAAATTCTTGAGAATTAAGGATGTTATGTATGCAATGTACTACCACATAGGTTGTTAATGAATAGGCAAACTCGGATCACCATAGGGAGGAATAGGTTTACCCTTGCCAACACAAGAACACGCGAGTTCGTCAGCCGGGTTGCTCCCACCACCTCCAGGTCGTGTATCTCCGATTCCGCAACAGTGTGCCATTTCGTGAATGATGGCTTCTTCAACTGAAGTGATCACATCGTTTATTCCAACATTGAAGCAGAGAGGTGTAAATATCCCTGGGCACAAGTGCACAGAACACTTCCCGTTTCGTCCAAATTGACCTTGGCCTGCATACGAACACCACTTAGGATGAGTTTTGCATTCTGCACCACCGCAATTGACATGCAGGCCATTTTTGCATAAAGCCAGCATGCAATTTGAGGTAGGACTGCATGCCTTAGGATAATGGTTCTTGATGTCTTGACATGCACGACTTCTTGCGGAATCAACTATGCATTTCATTTTATCGCAACCGATTGAAACGGGCCCCTCTCCTCGCTCATCCTGTTGTCCTATCGGATTGTTGGAGCAGAAACTGTATAGATTGATCCCGCCATCATAACCTATCGGATCGCGTTGCAAAAATCTTCCCTCCGATACGCTGTAATATCTTCGTCCCATAAGCAGAATCGATCCGCCGGCCTCTTTGCAATAGCCCCACATTCCCCCGAAACCATCGTATGGATCGGTTGTGTTACCTGAGGAGGATTGATTGCCAAATGCGGAATAGTAGCTGTAGGAAAGAGCGTTTCCCGAGCCGTCCAGACGAGAGGATGTGTCGCCCTCAGTCCGTCCGCGCGATACCCGGCAGTCATCAGGGTTCCGTAGGCGGTCATCCGGTTCTCAGCGTCGAAGGAGCAGGCGTTCCCTCGATAGGAGGTCGGGTTGCCATTCCCGTCGAAACCGTAAGCGGTGTTCTGGTTCGCGAAGTTGTAGGTTCCGCTCGTCCCCCTAAAGGTCGTCGCGTTCCCTGCGCTGTCATAGGCGCTTGAATAGTTATACCCTCCGCCGCGAGTGGAAGTTTCGTTGGTCAACTGAAGTTTCGCGTCGTGAGTGTAGTTTGTCGTGCCGTTGGAGTTCGCAGGCGCGCCTGGAATGTTGGCGGCGAACCCAATGGCGTATTCCGAGAACGTTGATGTTATCTCGGCATGAAGTAAAACCGCGACAAGGGTTCCGAAATGTCGAGTAAAAATAAAGAAGGTTGCTGAAATTTAAATTCAGTAAAAAATGGATAAATTCTACATGCAGTTTGACAATGGCAACAAGAGCAGTTATAAACCTCAGAGTCTCACTTTCAGACTGGACTAAAAGATGGAGGCATGTCTGATTAGAGTAGTTACATTTTATTTGGGTCAATCCTACTTTTTTCAATATGTACTATTATTGTCTTCACAACAGTTATAGCCCCTAAACATATTAATGACGAGGTGAGAAAAAATATCCCAAGGAAGATCGCTACAAACTCATTATTGGGAATTAGATAATCAATATGCTCTCTTAATTCAGGATGATGGTTATAGAAAGAAGTGTAAGCGACATGAAAAGGTACAATAGCTAAAAAAGAGAAAAAAGACATTATGGCGCAAAACTTTGTTAATAATTGTATAGTTTTAATTATCATTTCGAATGTTCCTTGACCTATGTATTACTCGAGATTCCACACATCTTAAAAGCGATCAGGTTATAAAATACAAAAAACAATCAGTAGGAAGCTTGTTGCGTCCAGCATGCACTTTTCCACAAATAGTCTGGCTCTCTCGTGAGATGCTGTTTCAATCAGATTCCGATCTTTCCCAGTGGCTATGAATAATTCTAGCGTGTGAAGATGTATGCCGAAACTCCTCCACGCCCCAGTCTATTACAACCCGGTGAAAGATCGCAGATTTTTTTAAATTCGCACCAGTGTCGCTTTTGCTGGAATTCAATTAGCTCTGACGTGTTCATGGCATCTCTATTCTGCTGAAGCATTTCTCTAGAGTCATCGGGATTAGCTTTCTGAAGAGTTTAAGGTCTACGTAGCTTTGTTGTAGAGTCACTCATGTGAGCGTAAAACTACTTCACGCTGAAACTTCTGAAAATACGACTGAGATGAGGTAGTTTCAACAGTCCAGAAGAGTCGATATTTACGTATCTATTTACAGCGAATTGCTGATACTTATGAGCAATTCGCTGTAAAATGCGTTTTACAATTACCTCTTATTTGAACTCAGCGGTGATAAGGTCGAGTAGGGAGTGGAACTTTATGCCTCGCGCAGTCCCACATATCCCATGCGTAATTATAACAGGTATAGGGAGTGAGTGGATAGTCTCCAAAATATGGATCAAGACCGGGGCCAGGAAGAAATCCCCAATAGTATTTTTTTGATAAGCTCTTGGTTACACATTCACAAAGAGCTTTCTCAAAGGCAACACTATTATCTGTAACCTCATCTGAAAAATCACCAGAATTGAACGCTGGATCTTTTAAGATCGGGTCAGGAGACTTAGGATATGAGAACCCCCACATATAGTCAGCCAAGTTATTATCTTCTGGGTATAGCCCAGCAGAAGTTATTAATTTACCTTTGTAAAAGCAAGGTTTGTCTAGACGTATGAACTTGTGATGTGCTGGGCCAAGCCATGGAATTCCGGGAATCCATTTAGGTGGCGTTGTGACTAGACCTGCTAGACCATCTGGATCATTCCTCAAGGCCGGAGAACTGCCTACATACCCATACACGTTCACGCCTCCCTCATACCCAATCGGGTCACGATTCACGAATCTCCCTGCCGCCGGGTCATAGTATCTGAAGCCCAGCAACTGCAAGCCAGTTTCACTGTCACTCCGATACCCGAACTGCCCGCCAAATCCCGCAAACGGATCGCCGCTAGTGTCGTTGGTAACTCTGGTTCCAAATGCATCAATAGTCGAAGTTGAAAGAGTATTGCCACTGATATCCAGCCGGTGAGAAGCATTGCCCTGCATATCGAAAGCATAGAATGCACTGCTTGTTGTCCGTCTCGACAAAAGCCCTCCGCTCCAGATCGAATTAGTCGAAATCACATTGCCGCTGCTGTCCAACTCACAGATCGGAATCACTCCATCCGCATACAGATAGTACGTTCTTCCGACTGAATTCTGTTTCCACGCTCGCAGTCCGCCAGCCAAATATCCTGCCGTCATTACACTTCCATACGAAGTCAAACGGTTTTCAGCGTCAAAAGTTGCAGAGACAGTCTTGTATGTTGTCGGGTTCCCGTTCAGATCATAAGTGTTGGCTGTGTTCTGGTTGTTCGAGTTGAAGGTCTGCGTCGCGCCCTTGAAACTGGTCGGGTTCCCTGCGCTGTCGAAACCGAAGTTGTTGGTATAGCCTCCCGTTCTTGTCGAAGTTTCCTGCGTCAACTGGTCTTTCGCATCGTAGGTGTAACTGGTCGTACCGCTGTAGTTGGGAACTCCGTTTAGAGTGGAGGTCATCGCTTTACGGTTTCCTGCGCCGTCGTAAGTCATTGCGCTGAAGTCGGAGAGCGTGGTGGTGTCTATCTTTGCGTTTAGCAGGCGAGTCACTTGCCCGAGAGCGTTGTAAGTGTAGGTCGCTTTGACTGCGTTGCCGCTGGTCTGCGTCCACAGCCAATCGTTGTTCAGATACGTCCAACTGAATGACTCGCTAAACGGGTTGGTCATGCCTGTCACACGTCCCGCAGAGTCGAACGAATAGCTGAAGTTCCCGGCAGGAGTTGTAAGGGTCTGCAAACTGCCATCCGGGAAGTAGGCGTAAGAGATGGACTTTGCGGGTATGCCAGTGTAAGTCGTTGACACGGAAGTCGGGTTGCTCTTGTCGTCATACGAAGACAAGCGACTCCCGGTTCCGTCGGAAATCGTGTCAGGTCTTCCGTAGCTGTCGTAGTGGAGGCTGACATTCAGGCTAGCGCTCGAAGGGTACTGCACTGCGGACAGTTTCGCTTCGACATCGCTGTAGACATAGTTCGTGACCATTCCCCTGCCATCTGTGCGTGAAAGCAGGTTCCCCAGGTTGTCGTAGCTCGTGTACTGGAACGAGTCGCCGCCGGGATAGACCATACTCGAAAGGTAGCCGGATGCGTTGTAGCTGTAAGTCGTGCCGTGGTTGTTGCCGTCAGTCAGAGTTTTCAGGCGATACGGGGCGTCATAGGCATAAGCGACTGGTTCCGTGCTCCCCGTTACTGTCAGAGCTTCGCCTTCCGCCCCGTAGGTCGTCGTCACCTGCCGGATGGAAGTTCCGCTCTCGTCGTAGGCGGTGGTGGATAGAAGCGAACCCCCGACATACTGATAAGCGTTCAGCGTGTAGCTGTGTCCTGCCCCGGTTTGCCCGGTAGCGGGTTGGATCGACTGAAGCGGCTGTCCGATCAGGTTATAAGTCGTGTCGTTCTCGTTGCCGAGCGCATCGATGACCGCTGTCTGCCTTCCCTGACTGTCCCACCGGAAATGCGTCGCATGTCCAAGATTATCTGTGACCACTATCGGCTGATTGACCGCTGCAGTCTGGCTGTAAGTTCCATCCGAAGTGTAGTTGAAGGTCGTCGTATTCGTAGCAGTCGCGTTGTTGCCCGGCGATACCATCGTCAGGATGTTCCCCAGGCTGTCCCATGTGTAGGTCGTTGTCACCTGCTGACCTGTGCTCACCGTTCCCGGTTTCGCAGAGGAAATCGTGTTCGGCAGTCCGCTCGGCTCGTAGTAGACTAGATTCGTTGGAGTTTTAGTTCCCTCCTGCACCTGAGTCAGCCTTCCAAGTACGAAATTGGTGTAGCTATAAGTGTTCGTCGTCGTCGTGTTTCTTGGCGTCGTCGAGGTCAGGCAGTTCCCGAACTGATCCCACGCGTAGCTCCAGGTATGGCTCAGGGCATCCGTCACGCTTGAAGGCTCATAGGGCGTGTTCGCATTTGCGAAGGTGTTCGTCGCCTGAATCACGTTTGCGCCATTGGTTGATGTCGTGCCGCTCATGTTGCCGTCGAAGCCAGAAGTATAGGCATAGACGATAGCGTTCAGCGGGTCTTTCACAGTCACAAGAGTGTGGTTGGCGTCCGTGGCGGAGTAGTTCCGGCTGTTCCCGTTCGCGTCCACGATACTCGAAACGGTGCAGGTTCCATCGGTTTTGTAGTTGATCGTCGCTGTCGAGTTCCCGGTTCCTGTGGGTGAGGGGACGGTGATCGTGTGCAGGAAGGGAACCTGCTCCGAGAACTCGCCGTTCGGCACGCTGTAGTAGCCGTAGGCGTATCTGTCAGGCGGGTTCGTCGTGCCTGTGGTCGTGATCTGAGAAACGTGATCCACCTCCTGGTAGCTCTGCGTCCAGCCTGCCGGAACGTTCGTCGTGGCGAAGGTGGAAGCGTGGTAGACGATTGAGCGTCCATAGCGGTCGTTGATAGCAGTGATGTTGCCGTTCGCGTTTCGATTGAAGGTCACGAGGTCGTTGTTGTTCGTGTCGGAGATGTCGGTGAGAAGCGGGAAGCCGCTGTCGCCGATTGGCGCGTACCAGAAGTTGAGGCTGTTTCCGTTTCGATCCGTCATCTGTCCCAGAACCATAAGAATCGCGGTGTTGCCGATGGTTTTGGCGGCGGTCGTCGTGGTGAGCGTCGTGTTGTCGCTCATCGTGATCTTGTAGTAGCCGCTGCCGTAGCCCGCAAGATAGTACCACTTCACAAGCATGGGAACTCCGAGCGGAACCGTGCAGGTCACGACGGGGTTCGCAGAGGTGGGAACGGAAGCGGCGGAGATCGCGATCCTCGCGCCGTTGGGTTCGATGAGGTAGCGAATGCCCGCTTTGGGGACGTAGTTGACGGCGTAGACCTGAAAGTCGCCGGATTTCGCAGGGAACGTTCCGCTCTTGTATCGAACGGCGTAGGTTCCGACGAGCGCGAGCGGGGGAGCCGTCACGGTGACCATGTTGCCGTAGCTGCTCGTGACTATCCAGTTTTTCGGAATCGCGGAGGTGGCGA
>JAYVOT010000182.1:0-2326 GCA_043757795.1 Chthonomonadaceae bacterium
CTTCCGCTCTAGCCGCCCACTCCAGAGCGTCTATGCCGGTCGCCGTGCGCCCTCCGTGACTGAAAATTTCCCAATGGGGCGAGCCGTCGGGATAATTTCCTACTTTACGAGGATCCATCGCAACCACCACGCACTGTCTTCCGAACTGCTCCGCTGCCTCCGAGATCAGCTCAGGACGCTGAATGGCGGCAGTATTTACGGCTACTTTGTCCGCCCCGACTCGAAGGATTTTTCGAAAGTCTTCAACGCATCGAATTCCGCCGCCGACTGTAAATGGGATGAAGACTTGCTCGGCGACTCTCGCCGCTACCTCAACGATCACGTCGCGACGCTCATGACTGGCGGTTATGTCTAAAAAAACCAGCTCGTCCGCTCCCATCGCGTCGTATCTTGCGGCTAACTCGACTGGATCTCCTGCGTCCCTCAAATTTACGAAGTTGACGCCCTTGACAACTCGACCTTCCTTGACATCGAGGCAAGGAATCACTCTCTTGGCTAACATGACCGGCTCTTTCACTTTCTAAATTGGAGGAAGCCAAGCTAAAATTCATTCAACTTGACGACAATTAAAGGTATCATTGAGCAATTATTGTACCTCAATTGACGGAGAGCGACCATTTCCGTTTCTCGATTGCTCAACCGGTTTTCGATTGCTTTGCACATCCGAGGCTTAAGTGTTGACAAAACTCGCGAGTTGACGTAAAATTCAATTCTTGCAAACCAATTTATTCTTTAACGTTCTTGAGCGCTCAGCAATTCATTCGAGCGAAGTCCGGTTTGAACTTCCCAGTTCAAGCTTGACTTGCCGATCAAGGAGTCTATTCAAATGCGTCCGCTACTAGCTATTATCGGCTTCGTTGTTTTGGGTATTGTCATCGCCGGAGTGGTGTCAAACATTCACCCGATGACCTCTCCGCCTCCCATCGCCGAGCAACCGGATAAGCCTGAAGAGGCTTCCGTTGAAGGAGAGTCGAAAGAAACAGACCCGCGTGAACTAAAGACCTTCGATCAAGTGAAAGAGGGAGCTATAAAAGCTGTTCTTGAAATAGAAAATAAAGGGACGATCACCTTTGAACTTTACCCTCAAGCGGCTCCTAAAACAGTGGCGCACATCGTCGACCTCTGCAAACAGCATTTTTACGACGGGATTTTAGTGCATCGAGTCGAATCCAAATTCGTTTTTCAAGCGGGAGATCCCAAATCGAAGGAGATTGACGCGAAAAAGTTGCATGGAATGACTTCTGCGGGAGTGGAACACTCATTCGGACTTGGGCACACAGGTTCGGGAAAACCGGTTCCTCTTGAAGCGATGCTTCCGCACAAAGCTTTTTCGCTGGGTCTCGCACGAGCGACGGCGCTCGGCAGCGGCGACAGTCAATTCTATGTCAATCTTGCTGATAACGACAACCTCGACGGCAAGTACTGCATCTTCGGAAGAGTAGTGGCAGGACAGGAAATCGCTCCGAAAATTGAAATCGGAGATAAGATCAAGAGTTTCACAGTCCAGTGACGCTCTGACGGACAAAAGTCGCGTCAAGCATCATGCAACGCATCGACAAGGAGTCTTTCAAGTTTATGTTTCAGTTAAAAACCCATCATTCATTTTTCGCCTCAGCAGTGTTCGCGGCAGTCGGTTTTCTGACGATCGCAACTCCCGTTCTCGCACAGAAATCAGCGAAGAATCCTGTCGTAGTTATGTCGATCGAGAAGAGAGGAGACATGACCATCGAACTGTTGCCGGGCGAAGCCCCAAAGACGGTGGCGCACATTCTTCAACTGGTCAAATCAAAGTTCTATGACGGCATACTCTTCCACAGGCTCGAAAAATCAGATGCATATGGAGTGTTGCAGGGGGGAGATCCAGGGACAAAGAAGATAGATGTCTCCAAAATCGGAAATAAATCGGTGCCGGAAGTGATGCAAGAGTTTCAGATCGGCAACGGCGGATCCGGCAAGACCGTCCCGCTTGAGGCGTCGAAATCTGTCCACCTGCGAGGCACGATGGGGATGGCGCGAACGGATAATCCTGACACTGGCGACAGTCAGTTTTTCTTCAGTTTGATAGACAACCATCAATGGGATTATAAATACTGCGTTTTCGGCAAGGTCACGAATGGCTTGAAAGTCATGGATTCGATACGTCCCTGGGATAAAATCAAATCCGTCAGATTGTTCGTCCCTAAAAAGAAAAAGTAGCTCGACTCTTGTTGACGCGGAGTGAATTCGACAGGCGAACACCGATTTCGTCTTCTTGCCTTACGAGCCGACTCTGCGTTAGAGTCGGCTGCTAAATCCGCATTACTGTCTACGGGATTCGTCTAAGAGC
>JAYVOT010000183.1:0-2326 GCA_043757795.1 Chthonomonadaceae bacterium
CGGACGAGCGTGCAAAAGGACGATTGATCGCTCAGGCTCTCGGCGACGAAGGAATTGCGGACGCCGTTGCAAAAGCAATGCAACCTGATCGAATAGCCGCCCATGAAGGCGAACCGCCGCAGATAACCCGGAGAATGGGAGAGACGCAGAGAACTTATCGAGTTCGATCAAGCCCCATGAAAAATGAAAACGAAGACCTTTTGGGTACTGTGACCGTTCTGGAAGACATTACGCATCTTCGGGAACTAGATCGCCTGAAGACCGAGTTCATCGGAGTCGCTTCGCATGAACTGCGGACTCCGGTAACAAGCCTCTTGCTTTCCGTACAACTTCTTCAAGAAGGAGCGGTCGGCGAACTGTCCAATGAACAGAAAGAGGTTATTGCAGCGCAACGCGAGGACCTGCTTCGATTGGAAAGCATGATGAGAGAACTTCTCGACATCACGCGATTGGAAGCCGGAGCGACGCCGCCTCGCTTTGAACTTGTCAAGTCGGGCGACCTGGTCGAGAGCGCTTTGAAATCGGTGCGAGCCGAGGCGAGCCGGAAAGGCGTTGAGTTGTCGCTCGAACGAAAAGGATCGGAGTCGGCTGTAAGAGCGGATAGAAGTCAAATTTCGCGCGTCCTGGTAAATCTTTTGAACAATGCTTTGCGTCACACTCCAATAGGAGGACGAGTTTCCGTTCTGACTCAGGAGACAAAAAGCGGGATCGAATTTCAAGTGAGCGATACCGGCGTTGGAATCCCGGCAGAGTATCTGCCTCGAATATTCGAGAAGTTCGTACAGGTTCCCGGCGCCACTCGAGGCGGAGCGGGATTGGGACTGTCTATCGCGCAGACCGTCGTAAAAGCGCATGGCAGCGAAATCAGAGTTAAAAGCGAGTTGGGAAAAGGCGCGGCATTTGCGTTCACATTGCCTTTTTCAGATCAAAGCGCGGTTTGAAAGGAGAGCGATTATGGCTCGAGTACTGGTAGTCGATGATGAAAATAACATCAGGATGATGATGAGACTGGTTTTGCAACATGTCGGGCACGTAGTCGAATCGGCGGCTGACGGGCTGGAGGGATTGGAAAAATTTGGAGACGGAGACGCCTTCGATCTGGTTCTTCTGGATCAGCGAATGCCTGGAATGGAGGGTATTGACGTTCTGCGAGAGATGAGGAAGCGCAACGCATTGACGAAAATCGTGATGGCGACAGCTTTCGGAACGATAGACCTTGCAATTGAGGCAATGAAAGAGGGCGCGACTGACTTTTTGCGAAAGCCTTTCACTGCGGACATGTTGCGCGGCGCTTTGCAATCGGCTTTGGGAGACACCCCGGACAATCGCAAAAATAGTTCGGGCATCACATTCGCTTCCACGACAATCAATGGCTTTCGAATCGAGTTTTCGGCAAACGGAGGAGAACGTACAAACGAAGGGTTTCGACAAGACTTCACCATTCGCGACCCGGACGGCAAGAGCGCTAGTTGCACCGTTCTTCTGTCTTTTGAAGTGATGAATCTGGTCAGAAATGAGATACCCAATCCTATTCCGGAGAGTAATAATCGCTTCTGGCAAGCGATGTGCGATGAGGCTCTTGCAAATCATCTCTGGCAAAACGCGGAATTTCCTATCGGCGGTGAGTTGAGAGTGGATGAACTGACCAGTGGGATGCGTCGCTTCGTCGAATTGGCTCTTACGGCATAGATGACTCATGTTGCGTGAAGATACAAATAAGGAAAGAATAATTCGACCTTCCGGAAGAGCCTCGCAGAGTCGTAGCGGAATGCGATTTCAATTCCAAAGCAATCCGGAAGAACGCTAACTTGAGTGCGTCGTTAAGAGTTTTTGTAGATCGATGATAGGAGTTTTTTATGTCGCTTCCACAAGAAGAGATGCGCCCCTCGCCTGAAGAGCTTTTAGAGAAGGTGATGCGAGAGGAGAGGATGCAGAAGCGCGGACGCATGAAAGTGTTCCTCGGCTTTGCGGCGGGCGTCGGCAAAACATACGAGATGCTGAATGAAGCGGGGCGTCGAAGACTACGCGGGCAGGACGTCGTCATCGGCTACATCGAGACCCACAAACGCAAGGGAACCGAGGAGCAGTTGGGCGAATTGGCGATAGTCCCTCGAAAAAAAATCTCCTACCGGGGAACGATTCTTGAGGAGATGGACACGGAAGCGATCGTTGCGAGGCATCCCCAATGGGTTTTAGTGGACGAACTTGCGCATACGAACGCCCCCGGCAGCGAACGCGAGAAGCGATGGCAAGACGTTGAGACGATACTGGATGCGGGAATCAATGTACTGACGACGATGAACGTGCAGCACCTTGAAAGTCTGAA
>JAYVOT010000184.1:0-2325 GCA_043757795.1 Chthonomonadaceae bacterium
AGGCAAAACGACTCTGTGCGGCAAATTGGCTCGATGGTTCAAAAAGCAGGGTCGCAACCCGCTAATGGTCGCTTGCGACATCTATCGCCCTGCCGCAATCAAACAGCTTCAAGTATTGGGCGAGCAGTTGAAAGTTCCCGTCTTCTCATTGCCGGACGATGCCCAAAAGGGCCCGCCCGCGATTGCAAGACAGGCGATACGACACGCGGCTGAAACCGGCGCTGACATCGTGATCCTGGATACAGCCGGTCGACTCGCGATAGATGAAGAGCTGATGGACGAACTCGGACAGATGAAAGCCTGGGTAAACCCCCATGAAATTCTGCTCGTAGTCGATGCGATGGTTGGACAAGACGCAGTCAACTTTGCGCAACAGTTCAACGAAAAACTTCAAATTACCGGTTTCGTCATGACAAAGATGGACGGCGACTCGCGGGGCGGTGCGGCGCTTTCGATAAGAGAAATAACCGGAGTGCCGATCAAGTTTCTGGGAGTCGGCGAAAAACTGGACGCGCTTGAAGCGTTTCACCCGGACAGGCTCGCCTCCAGAATATTGGGAATGGGCGACATCCTCAGCTTGATTGAGCGAGCTCAAGAAGCGGTAGATGAGAAAGAAGCGGACGCCCTTCAGAAACGTCTCGCCGAAAACAAATTCGACCTTAACGACTTCCTGCAACAGTTGCAGATGATGAAGAAGATGGGTCCCATCGAAAATCTGCTTAAGATGTTGCCGGGGTTAGGATCCGCATTGCCGAAAGACTTGAATGTCGATCCAAAAACGCTTCTTCGGAAAGAGGCTATCGTTCAGTCGATGACCAAAGCCGAAAGAAGTGCTCCGAACATCATCACGCCGTCACGCAGAAAACGGATTGCCGCCGGATGCGGGCAGACCGTTCAAGAAGTCAGTCAATTTCTCAGCGATTTTGAACAGATGCGCAAAATGATGAGAATGACGATGACGCAAGGTCCCGGAGGCAAAAAACCTCCTATGGGATTTCCCGGCGCTAAAGCCAAGCCTGTTTTTGGCGCCAAAAAACTGCCCAAAGGCGGAAAGCGAACCGGCTTTCCATTCGGAAGGTAATTGAAACCCGCGAGACCGCTGCCCAACGTCGGCATGTCTCATCTCTCTAAAGGAGTGTATTTACAGTGCCAGTTAAGATCAGACTGAAACGCATCGGGGCTAAAAAAAGCCCTGTCTACCGCGTGGTCGTTGCAAACAGTACCGCTTCGCGCGATGGGCGTTTCATTGAAACCGTCGGACATTACGACCCCTGCAAAGAACCGCCTACATGCCATATCGACGAAGAGAAGGCGCTTAAATGGCTTGGTTTCGGAGCGCAACCCACTGATACCGCAAGAGCCTTGCTCAAGAAGCAGGGAATATTAGACCGCTTTGAAGCGGCGAAAGCTGAACGACGCCAGAATAAGTAGACGAGAGAAGGATGCCGATACTCTAGCGACTGGAGGGTCAACACCATTGCAACAACTAATTGAGTACTTGGTTAAAGAACTCGTGGATGATCCGGGACAAGTGAATGTCACCGAAGTTCCGCAGGAAGAATCCACCACTTACGAAGTCCGGGTCGCACCGGGCGATCTTGGCAAAGTGATTGGGAAACAGGGGCGAATCGCAAACGCATTGCGAACTGTCGTCAAATCCGTCGCAATGAAAGAAAAGAAAAAGGTTTACGTCGAGATCATTGCTTAGTAAAACTGATAACTCTGCCTGCGAAGATTGGAACCTTACGATCGGAGAAGTAGTTTCTCCTTTTGGACGCGTCGGAGAAGTGAAAGTAAAGCTGGAAACCGATTTTCCAGAACGCTTCACTCGGCTTAAATCCGTCTGTCTAAGATCTGCCGGGGGAGCTTCAAAGCTCTACATAGTGGAGGCGTCTCGATATCACAAAAATCAGATACTTCTGAAATTGAAAGATGTTGAAACGATTGACGACGCAGAAAAATTGCGCAATACGTTCGTCCAAATTCATCCTCAGGACGCAGTCGAGTTGCCTGAAAACGAATACTATATCCACGACCTCATTCACTGCGAAGTCGTGACCGAGGAAGGGCGCCTGCTAGGCAAGATATCGGATGTCTTGCGCGGTCCAGCCAATGACGTCTATGTGATCGGCAAAGGGAAGGAAGAGATACTGCTTCCTGCAGTCCGGGACGTAGTCAAAAAAGTAGACCTTTCACTTAAAAGAGTAGTCGTCTTCCTGACTCCTGGACTTATTCCCGATGAAACGATCTTGATTGAAAAATCATGAACGTACGGACATATGCGCTTTGTGACTTATTTTCGACATTTTTAATCCGTTCTCGAAC
>JAYVOT010000185.1:0-2321 GCA_043757795.1 Chthonomonadaceae bacterium
TGGGAGTTTTTACCGTTCTAGGCGGATATGTTGGTTGCAAATCAGGGTTGACTTCCCGATTTAAAAGGATTTTCCTCCAAAATTGGGGGCGGTGTGGAGTGCCGGGGGCGGGATTTACGTGAAACTCCCAGCTAACCGGGCTTCAAAATCCTTAAGTTAACGCGTATGCCTCACAGGCGGGAGCATTGGGCAATATGAGACGAACTAAGCTGAAGGAGAGTTCAAAATCATAAGCGATTAGTCCTGTTTCAAATTGAGAGCAGTTGGGTTTACCCCCGCTGTGGAAAGTTCTATCCGGATTTTGCGTCAACATGTCATAGACATAGATTCGCATCGCTTGAAGCATTTCCTCCTCCGAAAGATTCGCATCTTCCAAAACCGTGACAAATCCCGAAGGATAAAATGCGCATCCGACCCAAAAAATCGAAATAACCGAGTCAGTCTCAAGCAACGCCTCTCTGTTCGGAGGCGCACTGAAGATTTCAGGATTTTAATGCGACATGCCGCGCAACAATCCTGAGACGCTCCTGGAAAAGGGCGCAGTATCCCCTGCCGAAAATCATCGCTGTTAGGCGAAAAAAAACCTCCGAACTCCCTGTCCGATGTCGGAAAGGAAGGTCCGGAGGCGGTTGTCTTTCCGCTTCGCATAGGGACTATTCTACCCCCAACGATAGCCGTGTTTCGAGAGCGGGAGAGATCGGACCCGGTCGCCCGTGACGGCGAAGATTGCGTTGCAGACAGCGGGCAGAATGGGAGGCATCGCCGGTTCTCCCAACCCCGTCGGGGAGTGATCCGTTTTCAAAAAGTGAACCTCGATTTGCGGCGGGCTTTGCGACATCCGCATCATCGGGTGTTGATGAAAATTCGTCTGCACGACTCGCCCCTTCTCGAGCGTTATCTGCTGTTCCATCAAGACTCCCAGGCCGTCGACGATAGAGCCTTGAACCATATTCTCCGCAGCGATCGGGTTAATAATCTGGCTGCCGACGTCTCCCGCCACCCATACTTTCTCAACTTTCACCCGTTTGTCCGCCGTCACTCTCACTTGCGCGACCTCTGCGAAATGCCCCATGTGGCTGTAGTAGAACGCGACCCCCATCGCTGTTCCCTTCGGCAGTTTGCGTTTACCCCAACCCGATTTATCTACTACAAGCTCGAGGACTCCTCGCATTCGCTCAACGCTCATGTCGGCGGCGAACGGATTGTTTTGGACCGCTTGCGGCAGGGGGATCGGAGACGCTTCAAGGAGAGATCGCAGAAATTCGACAGGGTCTTTCCCGGCGGCGTGAGCCAACTCGTCGATAAAAGATTGAATCACAAATGCGTAGGCGTTGCTGCCTGGCGCTCGCAAAGCCCCGGTTTTCAATCCGAGCGGCATGGAGGAGGTTTGCAAGGAGTAGTTCGGAACGTACCTCGCGGGGAACTCCGGCTGCATGTTCGCAAAAGAGGCGTACTGATTCCCCTCGCCGAAAGTGACGAAGTGGTTTGCCCACGCAACGAGTTTGCCGGAGGCGTCGAGACCGCCTTTGAGATACTGGAATCCGGCAGGACGGTAGTAATCATGAGCCATGTCGTCTTCGCGAGACCAGAGAAGCTTTACAGGAACTCCGACGATTTTCGCGATCCACGCCGCCTCCACCATGTAGTCGTTCGTCAATCTTCGCCCGAAACCTCCGCCCGCCCGAAGCATATGGATGGTGATCGCGCTCTCCTGAATCCCGAGAGCTTTTGCGGACATTGATCGACCGGAACCGGGAATCTGACTTGTCGACCAGATTTCGAGCTTGCCGTCTTGAAAATGCGCTGTGCAGTTCTGGGGCTCGAGTGTGGCATGAGATAGGAAGGGGTAGGAGTAGTTCGCCTCCAATGTTTTAGCGGCGCTCTTCAAGGACGTTTCTACATCGCCGTCATTACGCAACGTTTTCGCAGGAGTCAATTTGGAAATCTCATCCGCCTGTCGCTGAAACTCTGCGCTGCTTTGATTAGCCCAACGCCCCTCGTCCCACATGACCTTCAACTTCTTACGAGCGGACTGAGCGAACCACCACGAGTCCGCAACGATCGCTATTCCGGACTCAAGTCCGGGATCGCCGGGAATCACGTTCCCTTTCACTTCGACGCCCTCCACGACGAAGGCGAATTTGACGCCCGGCAACTTTTTGACCTCTTCAAGATTTGCGCTGACGACCTTGCCGCCGAAGACAGGGCATTTCTCAAAAACGGCGAACAGCATTCCCGGCAATGAGACGTCAATCCCGAAAACCTGCTTGCCGGTCACGATTTCAGGCACGTCGACGCCGAGCTTGGAATGCCCGATGATC
>JAYVOT010000186.1:0-8510 GCA_043757795.1 Chthonomonadaceae bacterium
ACTTCAAACCGTGAGCAAATCACGTCTTTTTCAAAAAATCGGAACCCTGGAACCTAAACAGATGAGGGAAGTCGATATGGCGTTGCGCAACGTTCTCTCGCTAAGGTGATCGAAGAGTCCTATGCAACCCTGACTGACTCTGCATGTTGGACGCCCCGACCTGAATGGATTCCTTGCAGACAATTAATTCACAGAGTTCCGGGCGTGCCATAAACCGCATATGCAAAATATAACGGGTGTAGAAATTTCGATTTCTACACCCGTTATTATATGACCGGCAACCCATTTTCAAGGCACTCTGGAAATAAGGTCGATTGTCTGAGTTGATGGAAGGAAGCGAGGGTGAACAAATAAATGTCCTCTCGTAGCAAGTTGCCTCCGATTTGTCCGCTCCTACATGCGGAAAACTTTTATCCTTCCTGTCACCCCCGGTATAGAGTCTGCCGAAGCGGACTTCGCGTCTTCCTGAGGGAGGACTTTAGTCCCCGATTTCCCGCGCAGGAGAACACTCTTCTCGGTTAACAAGACCTGTGACAAGACGACGCGCTAAACGTTGAGTGTTTTCTAAGTAGAGAATACGCCCAAACCAATTCTATTGAGGATGATTCGCAAAAGGGTGAGGCGCAAACTCCTTCTACGCATTCAATCGCTTTGACGGTATAATTTAGGACATTGAAACAGTCCTTTGAAAGGTTCGAGCAATGTCCTCTTTTTATGACAACCTGCCTGATTTCGAGACCATCGCATGCCATCTGGGAGAAGACCCTGCGAAACAGCGAGGAGCCGTAGTTCCGCCGATTTATCAAAACTCGCTTTTCACCTTCCCAAATTCGGAAGCGCGGATGCGACGCGAGGAGGACGACGGACTTTTCGACTACACTCGCGTTTCCAACCCCACCACGGAAGTCGCCGAGGTGAAAATCGCGGCAATGGAAGGAGGAGAGGCGGCGCGCTGTTTCGGGAGCGGGATGGGCGCGATCTCAGCGGCAATTCTCTCCTGCGTCAAAGCGGGCGATCACGTAGTCTGCGTGAGAACGTGCTACGGACCCACCCGTCACTTCCTCACTTCTTACCTCACGCGATTTGGAATATCGACGACTTATGTGGACGGCAGAGACCCGCAGGAGTGGGAGGACGCCGCGCAAACGAACACGACCCTTTTCTTCCTTGAGTCCCCTTCCACCTTTTTGATGTATCAACAGGACTTGCACGCAGTCGCGCAGATTGCGAAACGGAGAGGAATCTCCACAATATGCGACAACTCCTGGGCTTCCCCCTACTTTCAAAACCCGCTCTTGCTGGGAATAGACCTCGTCGTTCACTCAGCCACGAAATATCTCGGAGGACACAGCGATATCGTCGCAGGCGTGGCAGCGGGAAACGCGAAGCGAATCAATAAATTAGTCAGCGACGAAGGATGTCTGTTTGGAGCTGTTCTAGACCCCTTCGCATCCTGGCTCCTGTTGCGCGGGCTTCGCACACTGCCGATTCGGATGGAACGACATCAGGAAAACGCCCGAATGATCGTTGATCGGCTTGCGGAACATCCTGCGATAGACAGGGTTTTCTATCCCGGACACGCAAATGACGGTCAGAAGGAACTCACGAAGAAGCAACTTCGGGGAACGACCGGACTTTTATCGTTTGCCCTTAAGGACGGAAGTAGAGAGGCAGCCGTCAAAACTGTCGACGGACTGCACAATTTCGGAATCGGATGCAGTTGGGGCGGATTTGAGAGCTTGGCTCTCCCTTGCACGGTTTCCGCCTCCGATATTGCGAGCGGCGAGACTGGAATCAAGTGGATTATTCGTCTTCACATCGGTCTTGAAAATAAAAATGAACTTTGGAGGGACCTCTGTGCGTCTGTACGTACGTGAATTGATCGTAAAATACCGAAAAGGGTCTGGCGTGCAAGGCAAATCCGGCTTGTAAGCTATTCGTGATCCGGTTCAGTTCCTTTTACGATGCTTTCATGCGCCTGAACTTAAACTCAGATTAGAATCAGGCGTGCAAGACAACCAGTGTATCATTGTGGATACCGCCTGTATCGACTAAGGCAGTATCGTACAGGCCGTTAGACGCATGGGAGGCAACAAATATGAGATTGCGTTTACGGAAAGCTGTAACCAACACAGCTCTCGCGTGCGGATTTGGCTTAATACTCAGTTCCGGAGTTTATAAAGCGGAAGCCCAATCCATGCTGCTTGCGGACATTGAGTCCGTAACTTTCTATCAGGACAACAGCGATGGGGACGAAAATTCTTCCTCGAAAAAATCCTCTCTTCAGTTCTCTCCCTGGTATCTATTAGCGGGACTCGCCTATCTCCCGTTCATGTCAGGCGGAGGATCATCTTCAACACCATCTCGCACAACCCCGGAGACCGGCAACGTTAAAAATGCGGCTTCGAGCGGGATATCCACAGAAATCACAACAACGCCCGGATCAGCGGGTTTCCCTGTCAACGCGACAGGAACGACTACGACCGCTGACGATTCTCTCATCCTGTACTCCCTACCGAAAGAGTCAGTCGTTTTGCAGGTCACTGCAGGCGACGCGCCCGTATCGGTAGTGAAACCAAGCGGCAATCCTGCAGGAGTGTCTACTCTTTTCCTCCCCGTGCCCTCCAGTCCCATTGGGGGAGGCGCGATCCTCACTCCATTCGGCAGTGGCGCGCCGGGTTCAGGCGGAGGAGTAGGAACGGGTTCCTTCTCGATCGTTCCGGAACCTTCGAGCGGACTAGCCGGACTAGTAGCCTGCTTGACGGTTGCAGGGGGAGCGCTCAGTATCCGAGCTAAATATAGACGCTGATAGACATCGACTGATGCAACTATCGGACGCTTGCGCCCTAGTAAGGACGGCTTCATCGATCCGGATTCGAAAACGAATCCTTAACGAAGAAGCCGTCCTTTAACTTTTTCTCACTCTTTGCGTTTTAAACGGAGTCGCTATGTTTCATAATCACGATTTCCGAATTTAAAGGGGATTGAAGAATCGGTCAGGGCGATAGGGTTGAAGCAATGGAGAGAGTTCGCCGGTGGCGATCTCCGTAGCAAGCATCCGGGCGAGTGTCGGCGCGAGCGTGATTCCGCTGTGCATAGCCAGTATGAAAAAGCCGGGCAAGGAGGTGAATTCTCCAACGATCGGGAAGGAATTCGTCGGCATAGGTCGCACGCAGACTCGATGGGAATGGGAGATAGAGTGAAAAGGCTCTCGAAACAAGCGCCTCGCTCTTTCCAAAAGCTCGGCGCTCGCATTATTTGAGGCGTCTTCGTCGGTGTCGTCAGCGCCCAAAAGAATCCCACCGCTCGCTGCAGGGCGAAGGTGAAATCCCCGACTCGAAGGCGGATAGAGCACTCTTTCAATCCTTTGCGACGTTGGAAGCGAGTCCGTTTCGACCAAAAGTCCGGGCGACTCGCGCAAGATGTTGGGAATCTGATTCATTCCGAGCGATTCGGAAGCCATCTTCAAAAGCGCCTGATTGCGAACTCCCGCACATAAAACGACTCTTCGAGTTGCAAAGGTTTCAGTTTCAGTCTCAACGGATGACGCCATGCCGAACCGATCCGTATTCAGTGCGGTTACAGGACAAAACTCTCTTCTCTCAACGTTGTATGAGCTGCCAAGTTCGATAAGAAATCGGACGAGTCGCGAAGCGTCTACCCATCCTTCGTCCGGCAAAAACAGTCCTTTCGACATTGCGCTGAAGTTGATCGCAGGTTCAAGAGTCTCCATCTCTTCAGCATTGAGGAGAAGCGCGGGGCGTTTCCAATTTCGAAGGGTTTCATACCGTTGCAGAAGCTTTGCATGTCCTGTCGCGTCGCTCTCTTCCGCCCAGTATAGAGAACCTCCGCCATGCCATCCTAGCCTCTCCTTTCCGTATTCGGAATTCAACTCCGCATAATATCTTAACCCCATTGCATTGAGATGATGATAGGCTTCATCTGAGATTTTGGAACTGCAATTCACCCAGGAGAAACCTTTTCCTGTCGCACCGCTTCCAAAACGATTTTGATCTAAAACGACGACTCGAAGCGATGCTTTTCCCAACTCGGCAGCCAGGCTGAGTCCGGCGATGCCTCCGCCAATAATAACTACATCCGCAATTTTCGGCAAGTTTCGCCTCCAATCGAATACTCGCGTTCGGAGCCTGCTTACATCCCCCAAACTTGTAAAAAATATTGCTCGATATTTTGATCCCATACCGATGGGGAGAGCTTTTGAGGAAGACATACTAATGAAGCAGCGCTCGGTGTCGCCTATTGAAACTTAAGAATCCACTTAGACCTGCGGCAAATTCCAGTCGATCTCCGTGCCGGAAAGAGCTTTTAGTTTTTCATTGATTTTTGAAAAAGGCTTGCTTCCGAAAAAACCGTTTCGCGCTGAAAGCGGGGACGGATGTGCGCACTGAATGATAATATGCTTTGAAGAGTCGATCAAGTACGCTTTCTTGCCGGCGTAACCTCCCCAGAGTACGAAAATTACCGGTTCCTTCTTCACATTCACCTTGCGAATTACTTCGTCTGTGAACTGCTCCCATCCCCTATCCTTGTGCGAATTCGCCTGGTGCGCTCGTACAGTCAAGACGGCATTCAACATCAGTATGCCCTGCTCAGCCCAATGTTGCAGATAACCGTGTCGCGAAACCTCAGCTCCTACATCGTTCTTCAACTCTTTGTAAATATTGGCTAGAGTAGGAGGCGGCTTGACTCCCGGTAACACGGAGAAACAAAGACCATGCGCCTGACCGACGTCATGATACGGGTCCTGTCCCAGAATTACCACCCTCACCTTTTCGTACGGAGTAGCTTGCAGGGCGCTAAAGACGTTCTCTTCTTCCGGAAATACGGTTCCTTCGGCTCTTTCCTGCGCGACGAACTCTTGTAGTTTCAAGAAGTAGGGTTTCATCAATTCTTCGCCAAGGACTGCGCGCCAATTCTCCGGTATATTTTGATCCAACTTCACTCCTGCTTTCCAAAAAAGCGAGGAACTTTTGAACCTCGCGACGCAACTTCGTCAAATAACCTTCAGACGAATTTTTAGCAAAACGCAAAGTTTTTATTCAGTGAGCAGAGAAACGTAATGTCCGATTCCAGTTCGCAAATTAGCATAGCAACTTACTGTTCAGC
Organism: Chthonomonadaceae bacterium; assembly: GCA_043757795.1. Taxonomy (GTDB): domain Bacteria; phylum Armatimonadota; class Chthonomonadetes; order Chthonomonadales; family Chthonomonadaceae; genus JAYVOT01. The sequence continues at coordinate 5,128 of JAYVOT010000186.1, forward strand.
ACTACCCCCCGCGAAGCGAGTTCACTTTCAAAGTAACCCTTGTATTGGCGGTTAGTTTGGCTTTCGGTTTAGGCTGAAAGCCAGTATATTTACGGATAGTTACTTGGAAGGAGACTGAACAGTGAGTTTGTCCCGCGAGTCCTACGATAAAGCTCCTATGCAACCTACGCCAAAAGTTCCCCTACGAGGATAGTCACTGCTTGCCCCATGAGGATCACTCGGTCGCCGATGATCTTCACGCCGACAGTTCCTCCTCGTGAAGAGGCTTGATACCCGTTCATTTCAGATTTCCCAAGCCGTTTTGCCCAGAAAATCGCGAGGCAACAGTGAGCTGATCCGGTGACCGAATCTTCCGGAATTCCGACCGCCGGATAAAAGCATCGGGAGATGAAGTCAAACTCAGGACGATCCGATTTTGTCGTGACGATATAGCCTCGCATCGGAACTTGTGCTAAAATAGACATATTCGGAACCATTTCTTTTAGAATCGTCTCGTTCTTTACCTCAACCAGAAAATCCCTCTGACTCTTCCCGACATACATAGGCTCGGCTCCTAGCGACTCTCTCAGAACGATGCTCAAATCTTCGGTCAGTTCGACTGTGCTTTCGGGATCTGCGGGGAAGTCCAACTCAATCCTATCTCCTATTTTGGAAGCGGTCAGGACTCCGCTGCGAGTGTAAAAGCGAATCGGCTTATCCGGACTCGCCAGTTTTTGCTCCCACAAAATATGAGAGCTAGCAAGGGTCGCATGACCGCAAATATCTACCTCCACAGTCGGCGTGAACCACCTCAGTCGATAGCCGTCGTTCTCCTGATAGACGAAAGCGGTTTCGGCAAGATTCATTTCACTTGCGACGTCCTGCATCCATTGATCGTTGGCGGGGGCTTCCAGGCAACACACAGCCGCGGGGTTTCCCGAATAAGGCGTATTTGTAAAAGCGTCAACCGTATAAACGCGAACACTCATTATCTGCAACCTCTCTTCAGAGCGATTTGATTTTGACATGGCTTCTTCGGCAGTTGCTATATTGTACTTCAATATTTCTCAGGATTGGTTTTTGCACATCACTCTTGCCGGAAGCATATGATACTCTGAGTGTCCATTCTTACTTACAATCCTCCTCCGCGCAGTATAATGGAGTATGGAAATTTGCGCATTTTTGATATCACTTAGAGGAGAAACCATTTTGTTTTGTCGAATTACAACAGGATCAACTGCAACAGTCGTCAGTTGCGCCCTAATCTGCTCATTATTCGCCCCGATGACAGCTCAGGCGCAAGCAATACCGATTATCAACTCAGGTTTTGAACTTCCAACTATGGGCACAATCGGCGATTCCAGCGACAATGTCCTTAACGGTTGGTTGGGCGACTCTACGCTAGCTCGCACTTTTGGAGCGTACTATGTCCCTGCAGGCGCTTACAACTCAACTCCCGCCGCCCCAGAAGGCTTGCAAATCGCTTACGTGAACAACGGAACTTCCATAGCTCAGAATACTGGAGTCGCGCTCTCATCCAATACGACCTACACGCTTTCCGTATTGGTCGGGCGAAACAACGGCTCAGGAAATTCAGCCGGCGGGGCGCTTTTGTTTCAAGGCGGTTCTATCGTCAATGGCGAAGTAACGGGCGGGACTCTTCTCGGCTCCACTTCTCCCGTGATGTTCAGCGGACAGTTTTCGCAAGCGCAAATCGTTTTCTCAACAGGAGGTTCAGTCTCCTCTTCGGGCGCTTTGATCATCCAGTTGAAAAGTCTCGCTTCAGACCAGGTGAACTTTGATAAGGTGTCGCTCTTCCGAACTTCGGCAGTACCTGAACCGGGAGTATTCGCACTTCTTGCAGGAAGCGGCACGATCGGGACAATGTTGCTCTCCCTATCTCGCAAACGTCGGAAGTAATCAAAGGTTGATACTGATTGCGCATGTGTTTGAAACTTAAATCGACTCCTCAGTCAGCATTCTTCGCCAACTTGAGGAGTCGATTATTGATTCTGAGTTTCATATTCTTATCATGAAAATCGATGGAACTACCGGATAAGGACTTGAAATGCGTAGATCTGCGGGTTGGGCGAAAACCCTCATTTTGTCGTGAGTACAATAGCCGCAACGCCGCTGAACCGGCTAATTCATTGTCCGGCAAGATGCATCAATTCAGTAGCCATCCTCAGCCCATTCGATCCCTTTCGACCACCAACTGCACCTGCCTATAAGGTGCAGCAAGTTGAAATAGAGCGCATAAAGGTAGGTGAACCGGGCGAGTAAGGCGCCTCTTCTTCTGAGTTTCGGAGTATCTAACGGGAAAATGCGCCAGTCGTCATCCACTACGCGAGTGACTCTTCCGATTACTCTGTTCCATAAAACTGGGGGGTCTGCATATAGGTTGGTGTCGCCTTTTAGAAAACAGAGGCGGTGCGATTTTCTTAACAAGCGGTGGCAGATGATGCCGCTGCCGTTATTGAAGACGAGGAGATCGCCCCTTCGCAACTCGTCGTATTCGACAGGTTGCACTTCCACCCTCATCCCGTTTTTCAGCGACGGATACATGCTCCTGCCGAACACGCGAACGATCGTGCGTCCGCGCTTCTCCAGAGCTTCCGTCACCGCCTCAGCATACTGCTCTCTGGCAACCATGTCATCGCCTCCGGAGATTACAAACAAGAGATTAAATAGTGAATCGGAACTGCAAAGAAACGCATGGACTGAATATTTTCAATGGGATAGGGCCGTGCATTTTGTTTTAATGCCGTTTCAATACCGGTAGAATCGCGATTTTATTAGACTTGGAAGAAAAAAACGCTTCAAGTGTGACGATGACAGTCTCTACTCTCGTATTCAATGGACAGGCGATGCGGAACCCGTTTGACAAAAGCGCTTCTAAGGAGATATAATACCGCATCGGCAGGAGATTCTTCCTGCCTATTTTTCTGTAATCATTCCAACTAATCTACGCGAACTCCGCCCTTTAATCAGGCGGAAGGAGGAAACCCGATCTATGGCTGCTGCGATTGAAATCCAGGGCCTCACTAAAGAGTATGTGGATGTCTGGGGCAAACAGAGAGTTCAAGCGGTAAAATCGCTCAACCTCACTGTTGAAGAAGGCGAAATTTTCGGCTTCCTTGGTCGAAACGGAGCCGGAAAAACCACGACGATCAAAATGTTGCTCGGCTTGCTCTTTCCTACTGCTGGTGACGCTACTCTTCTCGGCAAACCTATGGGAGACAGCAGCGTCAAAAACCTGATCTCCTATCTCCCGGAAGAGACCTACTTCTACGACTCCATGAGCGCCTGGGACTTGCTGGACTTCTACGGCCGCCTATTCAAAATCCCTGATCCTGAGAGACAGCGACGCATCAAACTCTCCCTTGAGAAAGTTCGACTTCAGC
>JAYVOT010000187.1:0-2318 GCA_043757795.1 Chthonomonadaceae bacterium
GTTCGCCAACTCTAACGATTCTTTTATCACGGCCGCATCATAGTAAGATTGGCGCAGATTGACATCGAAAACTCGCAGACATGAAGGAGAAGTCTTGCGTAGAAACTTTTGAATGAACGAACGAGAGGCCGGGGCGCGTTGTCCCAAAGTACCGAAACAGACGGCGCGAATAGAACCTGCAAGTATCGCAATTTCATCGTTCCACGCAAGATGATCCCAGGCGACCTCTTCATTTATAACGTACTCCGGGGAACCTTTTTCGTCTAAAGATACTTCTACTTTTCCCGTTTGGTAGTCCGACAATCCAAAGATGTAGCGCGAATCCATCTTCCACTCGACAATGGAGTTGACTATCTCTTCGCCAAGATCATCTTTTCCCACGCAACTGACGACAGTCGCCGGAACGCCCGAAGCATTCACATGATAAGCGAAATTAGCCGGTGCGCCGCCAATGCGCCGTCCTTCCGGTAGGAGATCCCACAAAAGTTCGCCAATGCCCGCGACCTGCGGCATCTGAATATTATTCCGATTCTCCATCCGTTTCCTCGTTTTCGCAATAAGTCGACTTCGCCGATTTCAGCTTCCACATTGCAAGTCGCGTCAATACAGCTTGCCCTCCGATAGAATAGGCGCAAACCCCGCCGCTTTCAGGCTGAGGAAAGATCAGTTCCGTTAAAACAACTTCGCCGTCCATCGCAAACACTTCGACAGACCCTGAATCCACGAATACCTGCAGTCGGACTTTCCCGCTCAGGTTAGCTGAAGGGGCGGAATGCCTCCCGAGAAAGCTGTCCGAAAACGAAACGCCCTCGCCGGATCGGCTGCGATCAACGTATACTTCGCTTTTCGTTCTATCGACGCCTATGAGAGTTCGCTCGTTTTCCCCGACTCTGACCGCTAATCCGAATTCCGTCGAATCTCCCGCCTCGAACTCCGCTTCAATTTCCAATGCAACTCCTGCATTGATATCCACATCGACGAATTCGAGGTCAGGTATTGTTATTGACGTATAAACCGTCGGCGAGGAACGCAACGCCTTTAAAGTCGGGATAGGACGTTGAACGAGTCGCAAGCCTTTTTCCGTACGCCTCAAACTGAGCAAGCGGGGAAGGGTTAAGCCATTTCGCCAGGGATTTGTAGGGACTTTTTCGGCGTACTGCCAATTGCTCATCCAACCTACCCAGTATTTTTCGTTAAGCGATCCTTCCGCGCCAGACCAGGAGATCGCAGCGTAATTGTCTTTCCCATAGTCCGACCAGAGCGTTAAATCGCAAGGATTGTCGTTTGTAAATCGCTTTCCATCAAATTCGCCGACGAAATACTGTCCGCCGGAGCCTCCGTTGGGATGACCTTCCCCGACTCCTATATGCAGAACCCAACGGTATTGCCCGGATGAGCCTTCTATCGGCAGGGGGAATATGTCAGGGCATTCCCAATTTGCAATGCTGTCTGCCGCCACGCCTTCAGGACCGAAAGAGCTTAGGAGTTCCCAGTCTTTCAGGTTGAGAGAGCTGTAAAAAATCGCGCGTTTCTCTATCGCCTTCACGATCAACATGATCCAGCGCTTCGACTCTTCGTGCCGGAAAACTTTGGGGTCTCTGAAATCCTTTTCCCAGGGCAACACGGGGTTTCCTTCATATTTGCGCCAGGTCGCCCCATCATCCTGACTAAATGCCAGACAGGGGCTTTCCATTCCATCAGACGAACGATGCCCCGTGTACATTGCGACGAGGGCGGGCGAAGAGTCTTTCCCAAATCCGCCGCTGTTGTTTTCGTCTGTAAAAGCGCTGCCCGAGAAAGCCATCACTCCCTCCTCTTCCGCAATCGCGACCGGGAGATGCGTCCAATTCACAAGGTCTGCGCTCTCAGCTTGCTTCCAACCGATGTGTCCCCATTGTGCGCCATCAGGGTTGTACTGATGAAACATCAGAAAACGCCCTTCGTGAAAAACTAAGCCATTGGGGTCGTTCATGAAATTGCGTCGTGGCGTGTAGTGATACTTGGGGCGAATCGATTCAGTTTCCAAAGGCATAGCGAGTGTTTCCTTCTTACAGAACGATTGCGAATTCCAGAGGGCTTTGAGACGAAGTTGAGGGAACTATTAGTTACTATTGCGAGAGGATGCGAGACAATGGCGCAAATGCGCAAGAATTCAAAAGCTGAAAATACAATTCCTTTAGTTCACATCTTTGCTCTCACTCTCTCTCAAATTCAACCCGGCCGTAAATATCCTCAAGTCGCAAGGTGCAGGGAGACGACTCAAACTTCAGTTCCGATTCCAGTCCTCGAATCGTTTGCATCAGCCACAAATCTTCGGT
>JAYVOT010000188.1:0-2315 GCA_043757795.1 Chthonomonadaceae bacterium
GGAGCGTTGCTACGAGATGGGTTTCGGAGTATAATTTGAATTGGGAGATCAGTGTTCAATTTGCGTTGAAGCGCCGCGACCCGCATTCAAGCTCACTCCGTCAACTCCATGAAATCCCTGCTAATGATGGGAGAGCATAGGCAATGCGAAGCGTTTCTCAATTTTGAGAGAAAGGCAAGTCTGTTGGAAAATGCACAAAATATCGAGTTCTGGTTGGGGCGATTGGGACAGAAGATTCCCGCCGCATTAACCTGGGAAGCGCTGACCGAAGGCGTTTCAGGTTCTTCAACGTATCGTCTTCACATGCCTCATGCGGATGTCATACTCAAAGTCACGAACTCATTGTCCCCAACTTATATGATTGAACGAGCTAGACGCGAAGTTGCATTTTACCGAAATAGCTCTCTGGTTGCGCCGCTCCCGATACCGCAACTGCTTGGCGCTTTCGATGAGTCGGATGTTGGATGCGCGCTACTGTTGCTAGCCTACGAACCAATGAAGAATGCGAGCCAATGGAACCGGCAAGACTATTTGGAGGTCGTCGATCAACTGGCGCGTTTTCATTCGATTTTCTGGGATAAAATAGAAACGCTCGCTGGTTGCACCTGGTTGCGACCTCTGTCGGAAGAACCTGGAATCGAATGTTGCTCTCCTCTGCCTGCCTGGCAAAAGCTACGAGAAGCTCATCCGGAGGCGCTGGCGGAATTCACTGAGAAACAGATCGAAGAGGCTCTGGGTCTGGCGTCGAACCTATTGACGGAACTGAAGGCTTTGCCGTTGACGCTGTGCCATAACGACTTTCACACTGGAAATTTGCTGACTCAGGACGGTCGGATATTGTGGGCGGATTGGCAGGAGGTTGGGAAAGGTTATGGAGTGAACGATCTCTCCTTTCTTCATCAACGCGCCGAAATCCCACCTGATCGGGAAGTAATTCGGGCTTATCAGAAGCGTCTGGAGATCGAGACATCGCAGTCTATCCCGTGTGAGGCGATTTGGCGAGGAGTCGCGGCATCCGAGTTGTGGACTCGCATGAATCACTGGCCCAACTATCTCATCGATGGTTCGTCAGATCGCGTTCACTTCCACATTCATCGGATAAAAGAGTTGCAGAATTGCGTTTGAAACTGAAGCAGTGGACGCTCATCATCTCATTGCACGGACTATTCGTTAAAAATGCCCAAACTGATACAATTACAATCGGCTACAAATTAGCGGTAGAAGAAGCGTAGCGAGATACTAGGGTGAGCGTCTGAATGAGATCGCTGATGAGTTGCAATCGTTCGAATAACCTCTTTGTCCGATTGGAAATGCTGGCAAAGAACAACCAAAAATCAGAGCTTGAACCGCAAGCGTGACGGCAAAGAAAAAGCAGATCGATGATATGATTGTCTTCATGAAGGCGCTCCTGTAATAACTCTCCTGGCGACCTTGCAAAACTGCATCCCCGGAAATCATTCGAATAACGAGATTCTGACGACTGAAGCATCAATAAGGTTACAATCATGACCAACAAAAAAGCGTGAGGGGCGACATCGCCCCTCACGCTTCGTTGCTTTCCGTCGAAGAAGCTCAATCCTTGAATTTCGTTTCGAAGATGGCGGTCATTTTTTTGTCAGGCGCGATTAAGCCGCTGAAATGACCCTGATCGTAGGCAAGATTTGTATCAGTCAGATAGACATTATCGCCGGGATCGAATCGGATGGCTTGATCCTTGTCGGTGTCGATCAGAAAATAGTCATAGGCAGTGGACTGCTCCACTGAACCGTCCGCCTTTCGACTGACAATCTTGCGCACTTTCGCATTCACGCTGCAGCGTTTTCCGGAGTCGTCTATGTAAATGCCACAGTCATTAGGCAATACGATGCTTTTGAGGAGATTCCCGTCGAGGTCGTAGATAAACGACAGGTTGTATTTCCATCTCCCTCCTCCCTTGACATTTGCCACGATTTTCCCATTCCTGGGACACATGGAGACCTCAATGCTAGATTTTTCGATAACCATCTTGGAAAAATCCATCTTCAACTGCTCGAAGCAGTCCTTGAGCGGCAGACGTTGGCTCCATTTCAATCCAGTTCTCAGGTCGAACATCAGCAACACAGGGTTGCTGTCCGAGGTTCCGATGGGCGCCAGAATTGCGCACTCGAAAGCCAAATAATACGGGTCGAAGACACTTCTCAACCTCCCATGGCTTACTGTAAAGTGGCTGTTTTTCAACTGAGCAGTCCGTAACTTTCTCGTGCTATCTGACTCTCCTCGTTTGTCGGAACAACCCAGACTTTGCCGCCTACCCCTCCGCTAATTGAGACAGGTTC
>JAYVOT010000189.1:0-2314 GCA_043757795.1 Chthonomonadaceae bacterium
CATCAGGGCCATAAAAACGCTCTTTAAGTTCATGCAATAGAGTGTAATAGTAGTCTCTGTGTCGTCTTTGCAAAGGAATATCGCCCCCCGTTTGTGCGAACTTTTCCTGTGCATATTCGCGAAGACTCTCCGTCATTCGATATCTGCCCGCGCCCGCCTTCTCATGATAGAGAACTAGCGATTTATCTACAAGTGCGATGAGCAAGTCCAAGATTTCCCACGAATTCAGGTTCTCTTCGTCTGCGCAGATCGCTTCCGCCGCTTCCAGCGTCCATCCGTTTGAAAAGACGGTCAAGCGTTCGAACAATAGTTTTTGATTGTCTTCAAGAAGGTCATAGGACCAGTCGAAGAGTGCGCGAAGGGTCTGTTGTCGCGGCAACGCTGTTCGGCTGCCGCCGGTGAGAATGCGAAATCGCTTATCAAGGCGACGAGTGATCTCCTCCACAGGCATTGCTCGCACGCGCGCTGCGGCAAGCTCCAGCGCTAGAGGGATTCCATCCAGGCGAAGACAGAGATGCAGAGTTGGAAGTCGATTCTCCGAAGTCAAAGCAAAATCCTGGTTTACTTGAGAAGCTCTTTCGACAAAGAGTTGAATGCCGGGATAACTCCCAAGCGACTGCAGAGAGGGACAGTTTGTTTCCGTATATCCTCCCCGCAACGGCTCAGGAAGTTCGAGAGAGGGCAGACGGTAGACCCGCTCCCCGCTAATCCCCAGAGCCTCTCGACTGCTCGCGAGAATATGAATCTCCGGGCAGTTGCGAAGAATGACGGTTGCGAGTCTCGCGATGTTTGCAAGCAGGTGCTCGCAATTGTCGAAAATGAGGAGAGATTTTTTCTTTTTAAGACGATCAATCATCGCTTGCGCCAGAGGAACGTCTCCGGATTCCGGGATATTCAGAGCCTTCGCCAATGCTTGAATTACGAGGTCCGAATCCGATAACGAAGCGAATTCAACGAACCACACGCCGTCCTGGTAGAACTCCAACATCTCTGCGCCAACCTGAAGGGAGATTCGAGTCTTACCAGTCCCTCCCATTCCCGTGAGCGTGAGAAGAGGAGATTCTTTCAGAATATTTTTAATATCTTCGATTTCGCTCTCTCTGCCTACGAAGCTGCTAGTCTGAAGCGGCAAGTTGTTTGCGAATGAGCTGAGAGATTTCAAGGGAGGGAATGAATTGGGAAGTTCGGGGTGGGAAACTTGCCAGATTCTTTCGGGTGCCTGGAGGTCTTTAAGTTGATGGATCCCTAAGTCCAGCAACTCTATTCCCTGCGGCAAAAGGGTTGAGACTTGAGATTGAACGAGATGAGTCAGGATTGTTTGTCGTCCGTGAGCGGTCGATTGCACTCCTAAAGCGCGATTCATCGCTTGTCCTGCGTAGTCATCCTTCGTTTGATTTATTTCGCCGGAGTGTATCCCGACTCTCACTTTAATCTCGCCGACATCGCCCCATTGCTCTTTTTGCAGGTTGAGATGAATGTCGCAAGAAGCCATGAGGGCGTTCAACGACGATTTGAAGACCGCATAAAAAGCGTCTCCCGCAGTTTTGAAAACCTCGCCGTCGCGACGGGCGATCACTTCCGAAAGAATGCGATCATGCTTCTCGAGAGCGATTCGCATCTCATTCGGTTTTGTCTCCCACAGTCGCGTACTGCCTTCGATGTCCGTCATTAAAAAAGTATGCATAGGTTTGATTAAGTCAGCGAACATTGATATTTAGTCGCGTCGCATCAGAATGACTCATTGTCCATTGATAATCTTGTCAACTCTTGACGCGACGTCTCGGAGGTAAGCTTCCTCTCCGCCGCCAAGTTCCGTATTCAGAAAGCCTGTATATCCGATTTCGGAGAAGGCTTTCCGAACCTCTTTCCAGTTTACGTCTCCCTCCAACAAATTGACGAATTGATATTTATCTCGTTTGAAATCTTTTAGATGGACTTTTTTGATTCGCTTGCCAAGAGTGCGTATCCAGTCTTCCGGATAAGCCCAAATCAGGACGTTTCCAACGTCAAAATAGGCTTGAACGAGCGGATGATGGAAAGAATCGACGTATTGGCAGAACTCAAGCGGACTGAGTAGAAACTTATTCCAGACCTCTTCAATGCAGATCATGATGTGGAGTTTTTCGGCTGTCGGGATGAGCGAGCGAATGTTTTTTTGCGAACGCTCGTAAGCGTCCTTGTATCCAACTTGAGGCGTGACGATTGCGGGAACGAGAAGAATGTTTTCAGCGCCCATCCACTTTGCGCTCTGCATCGCTTTCTTCGTCTCTTCCAACCCCCGCTCGACAACTTTCGGATTAGGATCCGACAGGGG
>JAYVOT010000190.1:0-8489 GCA_043757795.1 Chthonomonadaceae bacterium
CCATTCGCGATTCCGTAGGTAAGGTTGGTGATATTGAACTTGCGGTCGATATACTGTGCGACGCTTGTTTTTGCAATGACTGTCTTATAGGCCGCTCCCGTCGAGACGCTGTTGATAGTCACAGTGAACGGAGTCGCCTTGCGAGCGACAATTTGTATTCCGTTCAAAGGCGCGCGTTGATTAGTACCTGTCTGACGGGGAGTCGCTTTCAGAGTGAAAGAAGAGCCTGTCAAGTTTCTGAAAACGACGTAGTTGCCTGAACTATTGGCAGCCTGCTTGAAAGCGCCCGCGAAGTTCGCTCCCGGCACGTCTTCCGCTCCGAAGTTCGCGGTTCCTATCGAGTAGACCCCGGTTCTAGAGACAGCGCCGTTGTCGCCGTCCGAGTAGACGTAGACGTCATAGCCGCCTGAAGTATAGGTATTTGAAAGGCCGGTCACAGTGACGAGAGAAGTATTTTTGCCCGCTCCGGAATCCAGATAACCCTTCATCATTCGCCTGTTTCCCGGCGCATCCGCGCCCGGCAAGCTTCCCAAACCGTCCGCGCTCCAGGTGACCGCGGTTCCGACAATTCCGCCGGAATCGTCAAGAAGCCCTGAAAGTGAACCGCTTTGAGTGAAACCGACGGAGTTCCAACTGCCCTTCGATACAACCCCTGCCGTTTCAGAGGCGGCCATTGCGCCGGGAACTCCGTTGGGACCGCCGCCGACAAAGTTGATCCCGATAACGGAACCTGTTCCAGGCGGAGGAGGCGGAAGAAGCCCATAGACGCAGAGTTGGTTTGATAGGGTCGCGAGATAGACTTTCCCGTTTGCTACGGTGGGCGGACACCACTTCGCCCATTTGCCGAATTCGTCTCGGCCGGGGTTTTGTTGGCTGTTCCAAAGTTCGTTGGAGAGGTTGTTTGCGTCATAAGCTCGAAGAATTCCGGGAACTTGAGCATGAACCGCATCGCCGAGCGGAAGGCTGGACCAGAGAATTCCGGTGTTGGCGACGGTACCATTGGCGCTGATCGACATTCCAGGACCGTTTGCATACCCCGGCGCGATTCTCTCTTTACTTTGATCGACCGGAGCAGTCACGAACTGCGACCCATTGAAAGACCACGCTTTCAAAACGTCGTTTTCGCCCCAGATATAGATTTGTCGTCCTCTTGTCGGGCTATTGTAGTAGAGCATCGAACTGTGGATGTGTCCGCCCGAAGCCTGAAACCACTGCACGATCTGACTATCGGCGCCAGCGCGGAATTTACCCATGTTGTTAGTGTTCAGTAAATAAACTTTACCGTTTTTCGCTCCGGCGGCGATCAAATTCGTTCCGGGCAATCCGATTGCATTGGAAGAGCTGAGGTCGTAGTCGATAGAGTTCAGAAAGTTGAAGTCGAAGGGGGCGAACCAGTCTGCAACTCCCAGATTTGGGGTCAATTTGACAACCGCTTCTCCAAAGTTCGAGGTTCCATCGTAGTCGCCGTTGCCGCCGACGTAGTAGATATTCCCGTTCGCATCCGCTGCAAATCCGTCCCCTGACATCCAGATTCCGCCGCCGTTACCGTTGGGGGTATTGCAGTGTACTGCTGTCTGTTGGAGCGTAATCGCGTTGAAGGCGAAGACCCAACCATGGTAGGGGTAGTAGTCCTCATGACCGGCGAAACCGACGTAAAGGTTATTGCCTACAAGCATGAGGGCGGGACGCTGATTCTCTTTTTCCGGTCGGAATTTAACAGTCGTTCCGCCGTCGGCGCGTCCTAAAACAGTCGCTGTGATCGCGACGGAGCCGCCGAATTTCTCTGCGCCGCTCTCAAGGTTCAATGCGTGCAGTCGAAATGATTGAACGCTATTGTAATAGTTCTTAGTCACTACATAGAGCGTTTTCGTATCGATGTTGATGACGGGGGTTCCGATAATTCCCACTTCAATGGGAAGATTCGGCGTGTTTATGACTGAGCTTGGAACGGAGGGTCCCAGATTGATTTGCCACAAAGAGTTTGCATTCGCCCCGGTATTCGAGTCGGCGTCGAAAGCGTAAACCGTGTTGTGAGCCGTCGCGAGGAAGACCGCGTTGTGCACGCCTTTGCCGGCGAAAGAGATCCCGGCCGCATAGAGAGGTTGGGTATACAACTCTCCGTCGAGCGGGCGCGAATAAAGCTTCCCGAACTTATAAAGGCTGATATTCGAAGGCTTCAGCGTTGTTTCGGCAAGGTACTGACCGGTTCTTTGCAGATCGTTATGACGTGTCAACACATTGGCATTTTGAGCTTTTGCGATCGTTGAGATAAACGGGGTCAAAGTAAACGAAAAAAGGAGCGTAAGCAGAGCAAACAGCAACTTGCGCGGAGCTGTTTGTCCTGTTCTCCTGTGAACAAGGAAGCAATTCATTTCGCCCTCCTAGTGGTTATGTACCCTGTCGAATGGGTTTAAGAGAAAAGGGTAAGTGCAAATCACGCTATCATATCACAAACTCAAGATTTTGATAAGGGGTAATCACAATCCAGTACGAAAATCGCGAAAATATTTTGCATGATTGTCCAGAAAGAGACGGCATCGCCCACCGGGATGAACGTCCCTGCCGCGAAGTTCCAACGAAATGGAGGAGGTCGTTCGAGGAAAATACGGGTCTTCGACAATCATAACATCCGATGGCCCGTTCGGATAATCAATGGTAGGATCATTCGCCGCTTGAAGATCGCTGACCGCCTGAAGGTCGGATTTCCCCCAGAGATTTTTGAGAATGATCGGATTGTCGCGATGATCGAAGCGCCACATCCAGTATCGCGAAACAGGAGAGTTCGCATTTGAAGTGATGGACTGCTTGACCTGAACGACACTCCCGATAATGGAGCCTGCCGCGCTAGGGCAAGACCAAATCTGCAAATTTTTAGTGTAGGGTTGTAATACGTTCGCCGCCCATCCTGCACGCGGGTCGAAGGGGGGCCAGCTCGTCCAAGGGCGAAAGCCGCCCGGCAAACTTGATTTCAAGTCGCGTCTGTCCGGAAGCTGTTCGTCGTAATCTTGCGCGTACATGGAAAAAGCGATTCCGATCTGTCTCAAGTTGGAAAGGCAGGCGCTCTGACGCGCCTTCTCGCGCGCCTGTGCAAAGACGGGGAAAAGTATGGCGGCGAGAATCGCGATAATGGCGATGACGACAAGGAGTTCGATAAGCGTGAAGCCTGCTCGGATATTAGATTGTTGAGAATTCATGTTCGTTATTTCGTGTATTTTGACTTTTGCAACAACGACTTGTTTCGAATTGCCGATTGTAACCTTTAATATGGTGAGCTATGTAAATAAAGCGGCGCTGAAAACACCCGGCAAATGAATGGGAGTTCTCCGGATGTGAGAAACGCTGAAGGCGTCTTTATTCAATGCATCGTTGCGAATCGTCACGACCGCAGAGCTTTTTCGCTGTAGCGCCTTCGGCAGGTAGCCCTTTGGGCGATAATTCAACCCGCAACTTTGGTAATCGTCACCCCCGGCCCCTCTCCTGAGCGTTCCTCACTAGGAGAGGGGAGGCAGAGGGGGTGGCGGAGGGATGCCCTCATCCCCCCGACCCCCTTCTCCCGCGTTGCGGGAGAAGGGGGAGTAAGAGAGTTGGGAATCGTCACATCGGGCAGAGCCGCTTTTCAAATTTGTGCCGGGTGTTTTCAACACACGGCTATGTGCAGAGCGCTCCAAACCCCGACAGCCCAAACCCTGAATCTCACGAACAGCGTGTTTTCATTTCAACACCCGGACATTTCGTCGTAGGGAGTGCGTAACATGAGTAATTGAGAGGGATTTGCAGCAATCGCTGAGTCCGTCCAGTAGGACTTCTCAATTTTAGCAAAGGACTTCAGTTCATCCGACTTTCTACCTGCCAGGGTTTTCGTACTCTACATCAACGTAAAGCTCTTCGGAGCCTCTAGCTAAAGTAGAGAGTTCGTCGCAACGCTCGTTTTCCGGATTGCCGGAATGCCCTCGCACCCATTCAAAAGTCACTCTGTGCGTCTCGCACAGATCGAGCAATTTTGCCCAGAGATCAGGGTTGATCGCTTTCGACTTGTCGCTTTTCACCCAGCCGTTTCGCCGCCAGGATTTCGCCCAGCCTTTCGTGATGCCGTCCGCAAGATATTTTGAATCGGTGTAAAGCGTCACCTTGCAAGGAAACTGCAACGCCTCCAACCCCGCGATTGCCGCTGAAAGCTCCATTCTATTGTTGGTCGTTTTGCGAAACGCTTTAGAAATCTCTTTTCGTTTTTCTCCGAAAAGGAGCACTGCCGCGTATCCTCCCGGTCCGGGATTGGGTTTGCTCCCGCCGTCCGTGTAGATCTCTACATGTTTCAATTCGTCCGATTTCGCCGCCACAGATCCTCCTGCAAACCAGTTTTCAACATTTTGTCCGGTAGCTGAAAGCGCCTGACTCATATATTGGCGTCTTAGGGACGCGATATAGGTACAGAGTATTCGACGTCCGTAGAACGCTTGTTTTTTTGCTGACTTTCGATTTCAATACTCGGAGCGTCGGGAGTATAGTCGGGCGCTTTCATACTTCGGTTTTAAGGAAACGTGAATTCGAGCGATTCGCCGACTTTCAACGCTTTCCATCGTTTCAATAATGCATTGAAATTTTCTCTGACCGTCGCGAGCGTCTCTTTTGAAATAGGATAGTAATTAAACCCATGCTCGTCAAAAACCATTTTCAGATAGTAGTTTACCTCTTCGGCAGTCCAATGGGTCGAGATTCGCTCTCTATCTAAAAAGCCTGTCAAATGCTCGGCAAGAGTCAGGTCGGGAAGAGCGTCCTCCGGCATCGGGCCTTTCGGCCAGGGCGTTCCATAATCTTGAATGTCCCACCCTCTTAATATCATTCCATAAAAAGCGTTGTTGAGCTTGAGCGTCGTCTCAACGACATAATGACGCAGGTCATGACTGATGAAATATCCGTCCGACTTCTGTCCGGTTGCAGTTCCGTCCGGTCGATAACAGGTGAATGAGCTTCCACTCTCTTTCTTTTTGAAGACGATCCTTAAAAGAGCAGGTTCTGAGACTATATCCTTCAGCATACCTCACCTCCTAAGCTATATTATACTAGCAAAATTTGTTTGATGGTGCGATGAGTCTGCTTTCATCCTGACAAGAAGATTCAATCATAGCAAACCAATTTTGAACCGTATTGTCAGTTTTACAATAAAAGTTGCGTATTATGCGATGACAAGCGAAACGATAAACCTGACTAAACGTAAATAAAGATGACTTATTTGACCGTTTTAGTCCGATGCCGATTGAAAGACGAACCAATCTCGACCTCACAGGAAGCGAATTGCAAACATCAAAACGAAATCGGTTAAACGAACTTGTTTGACTTCCGAATGCTGTTGACGCTTACGATTTGACTCTCACATACTGCTGACGCCAAAGGATAGATAATTATGAATTGGAACAACTTGCTTCTTATTGGGTTTCCGCGCCTCGCCTTCGAGCGCAATCCCCGTCGAACTCAATATCGGAAGAATTGGATCGGGAGGGGAATCTTCGGGGCGATCACTCTTTCGACCCTTTGCAGCATAGCGAAAGCTGACGATGCAGCACCGGTTTTGACTGGCAAAGCGGCGCTTGGAGATTGGACGACGGAGGCTCCGGGCGTACGTCGGCGCATCTCGCCTGCCGATCTGCCCGCTCCTTTCGCCACCCCATCAATCGACGCCGGATCTAAAACTGTTCCACAGCCCCGAAACGCCTGGCCAAAGGCGCCGGTCGGCTTCAAGGTGGATCGATACGCAACGGGACTGAATAATCCCCGCGAAATTATTACCGCTCCCAATGGCGATCTTTTCATTTCCGAAAGCGGGCCCGGAAGGATACGCATTCTGCGAGGCTCCCCAAAAATCGAAGAGCCGGAGATCATCAGCATCTACGCAAGAGGGTTGCATCAGCCCTTTGGAATGGCTTTCTACCCCAACGGAGACAATCCGAAGTACCTCTACGTCGCCAATACGGATAGCGTAGTCCGTTTTCCTTATCGCAACGGCGATTTGAAGGCGAACGAGCCTGAAGAGGTCGTCGTGTCGGACATCCCCGGAGGCGGGCGCTTGAGAGGCGGGGGACACTGGACACGCGACTTGCGTTTTTCGCGAGACGACAAAAAGATGTTTGTCTCAGTCGGCTCTTTCACGAACGTTTATGAGAAACCTGACGCTCCCGAAAATCGTAGAGCGGACATTTTAGAGTTCAACCCGGACGGCACAGGTGAAAGAATCTACGCCTCCGGAATACGAAACGCAGTAGGACTTGCGATTCACCCGCAAACTGGAGAACTCTGGTGTTCAGTGAATGAACGCGACGGATTGGGCGATGATTTAGTCCCGGACTACATCACTCGAGTTAAAGAGGGCGGGTTCTATGGGTGGCCCTGGTTCTACATCGGAGCGAATCAGGATCCCCGACATCCGGGAGCGCATCCTGAACTTCGAGACAGAACCATTGTGCCGGACATACTCTTGCAACCTCACCTTGCGTCTCTGGCAATGTTCTTCTACACCGGAGAGCAGTTTCCGCAAGAGTTCGCAAACGGCGGTTTTGCAGCCGAGCACGGCTCCTGGAATCGCGAACGTCGCGTCGGGTATAAAGTGATTCAGTTCCCTGTCAAGAACGGAGTTCCTACTGGCGAATACGTCGATTTTCTAACCGGTTTTGTGACCCCGGAAGGAAACGTGTGGGGCAGACCTGTCGGAGTGACGGCAGGCAAGGACGGGGCGCTGTTCGTTACGGACGACTTGACGGGAACAGTCTGGAAAGTTTCCTACAATAGCGAATCACATAATATCTCGTCAAAATGATAGTTCCGTTTCGGTGCATGCAATAAACTATGCTATGATGCCGGGGGTTGAAAAAACCCCGGCAAATGAATGAGCCTCCTTCGGACGCGAAAGCGCCGGAAGCTCTTTTTTGCTTCGTGCGAACCATATGCGGCGGAACGCAATTGAGCCGTATCGTTTTTTGCTCTACGACAAAAGCTCTATCGATCCGGGTAATCTATTGACTGATTCCAGAAACGCCTCCGAGCAGGACGCTTAAGCGCCATGCTCGGTGGCATACGGGTTGCAACTGTGAGGGAGAAAACAAAACATGAGCTTAGTAGAGGACAGTTACTTGCCTTCCGATTCAAGGTATCAAAACGCATTGGGTTGGTTTCGACGCACCGGGCGATCCGGTCTGAAGTTGCCCTTGATATCGCTTGGCTGCTGGTACAATTTCGGCGATCCGGGAACCGGAGCCGGACTGCAAACTGACGAGGCGTCGCAACACGAAAATGCGAAGGCGATGCTTTTCGCCGCCTTTGACAATGGAATTACTCATTTCGACCTCGCAAACAATTACGGGCCGTCAGCAGGTTCGGCGGAAACAAGAGTGGGTCGAATCCTGAAGGACAACTTCAAAGACTATCGCGACGAATTGATTATTTCCTCTAAAGCAGGCTACGGAATGTGGGCTGGACCCTATGGGGACGGGGGAAGCCGAAAATATCTTTTGGCTTCACTTGATCAATCGCTGAAGCGGCTTCAAGTAGACTACCTGGATATTTTTTACTCGCATCGTTTCGATCCCGACACGCCGCTTGAAGAGACTCTGGGGGCGTTGGACACAGCGGTCAGGCAAGGAAAAGCGCTTTATGCGGGCATCTCTTCTTATTCCGGCGAACAAACGCGACGGGCGCAGGCTGTCTGCAAAGCGAACGGATTCGTCATGCCGATCATTCATCAGCCGAGCTATTCCCTGTTGAATCGAGGGGTCGAGTCGGATTTGTTGCCTGCGACGGCGGATGCCGGAATGGGCGTCATCGCTTTTTGCCCTTTATCGTCCGGACTACTAACCGACAAGTACCTGAATGGCGTTCAAGAGGATTCGCGCGCGGGCAAGGAGAAGGGGCATATGAAACAGACTGCCGAAGACCCGAAAATGCTCGAAAAATTGAATCGCTTGAAGGAAATCGCGTCTGATCGCGGGCAGAGCCTTGCTCAGATGGCGTTAGCCTGGGTTTTGCGAGACAAACGCGTGACATCCGCCTTGATCGGCGCAAGTCGTCCCAGCCAAATTTTGGAGAATGTGAAAGCGGCGCAAAAGACGAGTTTCGCAAGCGACGAACTGCAGGCGATTGAAGACGCCTTGCAGGACAAGCCCCCTTTGATTCGCCTCGGGTAATCGCACAAGGACAACGCCCAAGAATAAGTTCATGGATTGCGTTTTATGACATTCGCTATTCCCGTGTAAACAGATCATGTTACGCACTACGTTGGAAGAAATGTCCGGGTTTTGAAAACACGCGGTTCGTGAGATTCAGGGTTTGTGCTGTTGCGGTTTGGAGCGCTCTGCGAATAGCCGTGTGTTGAAAACACCCGTCGCAAATTTGAAAAGCGGCTCTGCCCGATGTGATGATTCCCAACGCTGAAGGTTGGATTATCGCCCGAAGGGTGTTCCGCCGAAGGCGCTATAGCGAAAAAGCTCTGCCCGTCGTGACGA
>JAYVOT010000191.1:0-8481 GCA_043757795.1 Chthonomonadaceae bacterium
CAGATTAACAGAGGAAGGCGTAATCATGATTGAGGCGTA
This sequence comes from Chthonomonadaceae bacterium, assembly GCA_043757795.1. Lineage (GTDB taxonomy): Bacteria > Armatimonadota > Chthonomonadetes > Chthonomonadales > Chthonomonadaceae > JAYVOT01. Next base: position 40 of record JAYVOT010000191.1, read on the forward strand.
TCTGAGCGTTTTGGAACTAGGATATTTTGAGGCGAGAGAGGCGTTCAAGGGGTTGGCGGACGAGAATGTCTGGAAACGTCCATCGGAGAGGTTGCTCTCCGTAGGCGAATTGGCGGGGCATATCGCGTACTGGCAGGCGGTAAGGCTAGCAGGTCGCAACGGAGAAGACGGGAAACCGGATCTGGCGAATTGTAGCGTGAGCAGCCTGCTCATCGATCATCGATTCAGTTATTACGACACGACGTTGCCTTCGTCGATTTCGGCTCAACACAGGGCAATGACGGCGGAACAGGTCTGTTCCGAGTTGGTCAGGGTTCATGAGGAGTCGGTCGCGCACTTCAAGGCTCTCAATCCCGATTTAGCCGACACTCCTCCCGGAGGTCCGGCATATCACAACTATGGCGAGTATTTGAAGTATGCGTCCTTTCACGTCAGTTATCATACCGGACAGATTTATACCGTGCGCCATCTTCTGGGGGAGGAGACGCCGGACAACTGAAGCGGGACTTCGCAACGCTCAGGCAATTCATTCGATTACAAACCCAAAGCTCGCGCATTCCGTAATACAAAAGACTCCCCACATTAGAATTTAGAAAGGTTCGCAGTGGATAATCTCAAACCTGCTTTAAAAGGTCAGTGCCACGCCGCTCTTCACATGTTGAAGGGCGCTATCGAATTGTGTCCGGACGCGCAATGGGAGGCGGGAGTCCCGCCTCGAAGTTTCTGGCGGCTCGCCTATCACGCTTTGTTCTACGCGCACTTATATCTGGAGGTCAGGAGCGAAGAGTTCGTCCCCTGGGAACATCATAGAGACGAAGTCGAAAGCGATCAGGAAAGAGAGAAGCTCGACGCGACGCCATATACCCGGGCGGAGCTATTGACCTATTGGGAACTGGTGGACGCGAGAGTCGATGCTCAGATCGACAAAATCGACCTCAATTCGCTCGACTCGGGTTTCAGCTGGTACCAACTCCCGAAGTTGGATCACGTGCTCCTCAATATCCGACACATACAGGAGCACGCAGGCGGGCTACGCGAACGGCTTACCGAAACGGGAATTGATCAGAGTTGGGTCTCGAAGCGATGACGACGAACTGTTTCGACTTGCCTTCATTGTCCCGTCTCATCGCGGACTATGCCAGTATTAAAGCGCTTTCATAGGTGGAGGAGTTGAATGACCGTCGAAATCGAAGGCGAAATCTGGTACTGGAAGGGTCCGGCCCCGCACTACTTCGTGACTGTTCCGGCAAAGGAGTCTCAGGGTTTGAAAGAGATCGTCGGATTGGTGACCTATGGATGGGGAATGATTCCGGTCTCGGTTCGAATCGGCGAAACGGAGTGGACAACTTCCTTATTTCCCAAAGACGGTCTATACATCGTGCCCATCAAAGCGAGCGTCCGTAAAGCGGAGAGTCTTGAAGAGGGCGACACCGTGACTGCTCAACTCGAGGTTCGTTGAATGGCGCAAGAAGTTTGCAGAGGGCTGAAAGACGTCGGGTTATAAACCCGCGTCCGGAATTGAGAAACGCGCCTGCGCGGGTTGGGAAACTCGCTTCCTCGCAAATTCGTGCGCCTCAAATCTTCTCAGTCCGCCTGCGCTGACTTTTTAACTCCAACGACGGACTCCAGTTCGTCTGAAGGTCGCTAATGATGAATGTGATAAAAATTAGAAAATCCAGAGTCGGAAAGGAACCGAAAAAATGCTTATTGACGCAACCCCGGCGCCCGGATATCAGGAGCCTTACGGCCTCCTCTGCGCGATACTTCAGGATGGAACGAAAGAGTGGAGGGCGGAACTCGACCCGGATCTGAACGACGACGCTGTGATCTGGCAACCCGCTCCCGGCATGCACAGCATTGGGGCGATCCTGTTGCACATCATCTATGCCGAGATATACTGGTTTGAACAAGTCGCGCTGGGAATAACGCCCGATCTCGAAGAGATGAATCTTATCATGTCGAACGAAATGAAAGTGGACGAATGGAGTTGGCCCGCTCCGCACAAAAAACCGATCTCCTGGTATTTCGAACTGCATGATCGCGTCCGCGCCCGAACGCTTGAAGGAATTAAGAAATGGCCCCCTCAAGACTCAACCCGCGGAAACGACGAGCGATCATGTACGATGCGCTGGATTCTCGGTCACGTCATTCAACACGAATCCTACCACGGCGGGCAAGCTGTCCTCCTCAATCGGCTATGGCGTCTTCAGGGAGCTTGATATGACGAACGCCTCGTGGCAAAAGATTTTGCATCTCTTCGAAGAGAGCGAGAGAATTATCAAACAAATGCCTCTTTTAGAACCGACTCCGCAAGCGAAAGTTTGCATCGAATCAGCGCACTTCATGCTTGGACATCTGACTTCCGCACAGGCGGTCTGGCTTCCTTTGATAAGGGCGATTCGAGATGGAAAGGCGAAGTGTTCAGTCCCGATCAATCCAAATCCATTATTCACAAAACTTGGCTTTCAAAAAGCGGCATGGGAAACGCTTGTCGAAAGGTTCGTAGCTGACCGAGCGGAGTGGCGGCAAATTCTGGAACAGGTCGATTTGAACCATGAACTACTGGTTTCGAAGCGAACTTGGACGGCGCAAACCCTCACTCAGCGCATGGTTCAGCACGAGAACAATCATCTCATAGTTCATTGGGATTCGACACCCGCAACAGAAACAATCGCGCAAACAGAGAGAACAAGTTGTGACAACCCCGATTAAAATTTCCAGAGCTGATGCCCGGCGCGCGATGGTGCGACATCATTTTGCAGTTTGCGACTCGCAAGAAGAGGCGTTCGACCGACTGCGGAGCGTGCAGTTCGACCCGATCGCGCCGGTCGGTTGCAATCATGACCTCGTGCTTCAGGCGCGAGTGCGTGGCTACAAAGCGGGGGACTGGCAAAAGCACGCCTACGAGGATCGTCGCGTTTACGACGGCTGGGACAAAATGGCGTCACTCGTCCCGTTTGAAGGGTGGCCCCTGCGTAGGGTTATCTACGAGGTGCATCGACGCGGGTTCGAAAAAAAGATTTTCGAAGATCACAAAGAGGCGGTGGACTGCATTCTGAAAGAGATCGCAGAGCGCGGGCCTCTCATGCCGAAAGAGTGCGAGTTTCAGTTGCGAGATGAGGAGTGGAAGGGTTCCTGGTTCGGGCCAAGCGTCACCAAACAGACTCTTCGCGCCCTCTGGCACTCCGGCCTAATCATGACTTCCAGACGCAAAAGCGGCCAACATGTCTATGATTTAACTGAGCGAGTGGTTCCAAGCCGATTGTTCAACCAGCCGCTTTTAGATTCGAAGGACGCAGTTCGCGAACTCGTTCTGGAGCGTCATCGGGCGATGGGAATCGTGAGACCCGCCGCTTCCGCGGAGATATGGTCGAATCAGGTCTTGAGCTACGGCAAGAGGGAGGCGATGGCGGAGTTGGTTCGAAGAGGCGAAATCGTTCCGGTCGATGCGGAGGGCGTTCAAGCCCACGCGACGCCTGATTTTCTTTCCCTTCTCGACCAACCTTCACTGCAACCTGGAGTCGTGTTCGTCGCGCCTCTCGATCAGTTCATGTGGGACAGGAAAATGATCGCGCACCTCTTCGGCTTTGAGTACGTTTGGGAGATCTACGTGCCTGAGCCGAAACGAAGATGGGGGTACTACGTGTTGCCCGTCCTATTCGGCGACTCCCTCGTCGCCCGTGCAGAGTTCTTTTGCCGAAACGGGGTTCTTGAACTCCGCCGATGGCTTTTCGAACCGGGAGACACGGGCGCAAAGTTCTTCAGCGAGTTGGAGCGTTCATTGGCGGAGTTTATGAAGTACTGCTCGGCGACCCAAATCGTCGCCTCGCCGAATATCGACAGCAAAGTGCGCGATGCGGCGCAATCGATTTCATCCTCTTGAAAGCAATCCCGCTTGACAGGTCGAAGCCCGACGAACTCGCCGAATAACATTCTCCGTATGGGAAAAGGGCGCCGTCAAGAGAAAGGATTCAACCAGTACTTGCTCATACGACGCCCCACGTTGCGCAATCTGCCGATTCGGATAAACATTCCCCCGGTTGGAAGGTCAGGCTCCTTTACCATTCATTGGGAGTCGGAACTGCGTTTGAATGAAACCGTCAGGCCGTCCAAACTATTCCGGCGCAGGATCGGAATAATAATCGAAATCAACTCCGGGCATTGCGCCGCCGCAGCATTGTAGCGTTTCGTGCCGCTTTGCTCCTGTGTCAGCACGGCATCCGGCAATGTGTTGTCTCCAAGCAAAAGTCCGCCTTCACGCAAGAGAGGCAGAGAGAGACTCAAGTACTCCGTGTAACCTTCTTTGTCAGCGTCTATAAAAATCAAGTCAAACTGCGGTTCGCCCGAAGCGACGAGGCGCCTGAGCGTTTCCGAAGCGGAGCCGACGCGAACCTCTGCCTTATTCCCAATACCGGCGCGTTCAAAATTCTTGCGCGCAACCTCGGCATGATGCGGGTCGATCTCAAGCGTGATCAGCTTGCCGTCTTCCGGTAGGGCGCGAGCGAAATGAATTCCGCTGTATCCGCCCAGAGTTCCGATTTCCAGAATTCGTTTTGCGCCTACGGAGAGAGCTAGAATTTGAAGCAGTTTCCCTTCCGCCGCAGAGACATTGATTCCTGGAATATTTTCTCGTTCCATTTCCGAAAGAGTATTTGTCAAAATAGTATCTTCGGGAGCGAACAAAGAGGAGATGTAGGCGTTATAAGCGCCAGTGTTGAGTTCCATATCGCGTTCACTTTCTCTTCGCCGTAAAGAGTTCGTCGGCGAAGAATGCGACGGTCATTTTGACCGTATGTAAGGTTTAAAAATCGTGACGGGCGTTGTAAGAAATGCAGATTGGCATATCCTAAGCCGTGAATTAACTCCAAAAGGTCTTGGAGAGCGAGCGCAATAGCGTTGAGACAGAGCGAGAGAAAAACGTCGCAAGCCCTCTCTGTGCCAGAGCGCCCCGACACCAGGCAATAGATTCCTGAGATGAGGCTGTTTGAACCTGAGAATAGTCGATCTCATATCGGGACTGTTCGTAATTGCTGAACGGTTGTCGGTCCGCTTCATACGAACCGGGTTTCGTTCAGACTTGCTTTCACTTCCGCCATTCGAGTTGCGGCGGCGCTGTCGTGAAGAATGCCTGGCCACTTTTCTATCAGCCAACCAACATGACACGTTGCTTTTCGTTTAGAGCGGAACGCTTTAAACCCTCCGGCAAAATCGTCTTGCTATCCTGACCGCGTCTACTCATAAACGCTTCAATTGAGCTTTTTTTTCCAACAGTCCCGATCTCTCAGGGAACAGGGTTGACGGGGGTTTCACCCGCTTCTAATTCAATCCCGGTTTACAAGCGCCGGATTATGCCTGTTGCTCCAATATAACCGGTTCGGATACTTTTTGAGAGTAGCCTCATGTTTGTGACGAAGCGCCGAGGAGATTGCGGATTTCAGTCGCGGCGATACTCAATATCTCTGCAACGCGCTTTATTTCCTCTGTCGTATAGGGTTCATTCTTATGCTGCGCTCGTCTCAGTTCTTGACGAGCCGAGTCCAGCGATTCACTCCCGACTTCATTGGAACTTTTCTGAACCTGCCCGCTCTCCATCGCTTGTTGCGCCTGCGCCATCTGGGCGCCGATGCGTTCCATTTCGCTCAAAATTCGGGTCGCATCCTCACGGTTTTGTTCATAATGGTTTCTCCCCGCTTCAGTCAAGCTGTAGCGTTTTTTCGTCCCCTCCATTTCGACTGCCGCGTAGCCAAGCTCTTCGAGGTAAGTGAGGGCGGGATAGATCATGCCGGGGCTTGGAACGTAGAGACCATGAGAGTGATCGTCCAACGACTTTATGAGTTCGTAACCATGCGAGGAACGATTCGCCAACTGCGCTAAGAGGATGAGTTGCAAGTCCGCCGATGAGAGTTTTCGACTTGAATGCATGCCATGTCTTCCATGACCTCTGTGCCCGTGATGTCCTCCGTGTCCATGATTCCTGCTTCTTTCCGGGGAGCCTTGCTCTTGATCATGATGCCAACGACGTCCCCTCCGGTCAGACGACGATTCAAAGCTATTTCTTTTACCGATCATACTGTTTGTCCTTTCTAATTCCGACGCTATCGCTTTCAAAAGAAAGAGGATAAGTGATCGAAATAGTATCATAAGATATATCGTATGATACACTACAAAGATCGGGAAGTCAAGGGTAAAAATAATTTTTTTCAAAATGGAGGCGAAGAGAAGCCCGCGTGGGAGGATTGGGAAATCATTTGAGTACAACAAACACGGCATTTGAGGAGTTGAAGGGGAGAGGGAAAACATTTTGCAGTCGTATCGCCGAACTCTGTTTATTTGGGAATTAGAGATATATTTCTAAATCTTTTAACATTAGGTAGCCGTGCCGCGTTTTCAGTGTTCAGAGCAAGGCTCTGAAAACCCTCGCTAAAGAATCTCACGAGGAACATCCGCCGGACGCGAGAGTCGGATATAAAATGCGCCCGGCGTACAAAACAAGCGCTTTTCAGACACGTCAGCGCCGAAGGAGGAAGTCTTCCTGTGGGACGAAAGCCTGTATTTTCCCAGGAGATCGCTGGGTAAAACGCCATTGAACCAGGTAATTTATCGCTCTTACTGTCTTGACGATTGACAACGATCCGCCATATCTCGTCGGTCTGCGCTTCCTACGCTTTAATCCCGCCTCTCTGAACTCTATTTGCGTCGGCGGGCTGACTCGAACTGAGGTCAAGCGCCCCGGCGTTGTGACAGGTATCGTCCGGTCAGCGTGTTCCCCTGTTTTGCGAGGTCAGCCGGAACTCCCTCGAACTGCACCGAGCCTCCCTCGTGCCCTGCTCCCGGACCCAGGTCGATGACCCAGTCCGCACGAGCGATCACATCCAGATTGTGCTCGATGACGATGACCGTGGAGCCGGCGTCGACCATCCGATCGAACAGCCCGATCAGGGTGTCCACATCGTTCATGTGCAAGCCCGTCGTCGGTTCGTCCAGCACGTAGATATTGCCCTTTTTGCCCAGTTCGGCGGCGAGCTTGAGTCGCTGCCGCTCGCCGCCCGACAGGGTGGAGAGCGGCTGACCCAGAGTAAGGTAGCCGAGTCCGACATCGTCGAGACCTTTGAGAATTTTGGCGATCACAGGCTCCGTGAAGAAGTCGACCGCGTCGCTGACGCTTATCTCGTAGACTTCGGCGATCGATTTGCCTCGCAAGCGATACTCTAATACTTCGGGCAGGAAACGCCTTCCCTCGCAGGTTTCGCAGGCGGTAATCATGGGGTCGAGGTGGGCGAGGTCGGTGTAGATTACGCCCAATCCGTTGCAGTCCGGGCAAGCTCCTTTGGAATTGGCTGAGAACAGAGCCGCGTCCACTGAATTGGCTTTGGCGAAAGCCTTGCGCACGCTGTCGAGAATGCCGGTATAAGTCGCAGTGTTGGACCGCCGCGAACCGCGCGACAGGTTTTGGTCGATGAGGATGGTTTCCGGATAGCCCCTGGGCAGGCAACCCTGAATGAGCGAGGACTTGCCGGAGCCGGCGACGCCCGTAACGGCCGTCAGCACGCCCCTGGGAATGGAAACTGAGACGTCTTTGAGGTTGTTGAGTTTTGCATGCTCGATTTTGAGCTCGCCGCCGGGTTTTCGCACCTTATCTTTTATCGGCTGGCGCTTCTCCAGGTGGTTGCCGGTGAGCGTGCCCGAGGTCAAAAGCCCCGCAAAATCGCCCTCGTACACTATCTCTCCGCCCCTGCCGCCTGCGAAGGGACCCATGTCCACCACATGATCGGCGATGGCGATCATATCCGGCTTGTGCTCGACGATCAGAACCGTGTTGCCCTTGTCGCAAAGCTGCTTCATCAGCCCGGCAAGTCGTCCCACATCGTGGGGATGCAGTCCCACCGACGGTTCGTCGAACACATAGGTCATATCGGTGAGCGAAGAACCGAGGTGGCGCACCATCTTCACGCGCTGGCTCTCCCCGCCCGAAAGCGTCGAGCTTTCCCGGTCGAGCGAAAGATAGCCCAGTCCGATAGTCACGAGGTTTTCGAGCCGCGTTGCCAAAGCCTGAAGCATCGGTCCTACCTGGGGCGCCTCAATGGCGCGCACCAGTTGCGCCAGTTCGCTGACCTGCATCGCCGACAGTTCCGCAATGTTCTTGCCTTCCAACCTGCTGCCCAGAGCCGCCTGGTTCAGCCGCGCGCCGTCGCAAGCGGTGCAAATCTTGCGCGTGAAGACGCGTTCATATTCGGCTCGAATATGGGGTTGGAGAGTCTCCGGGTCCTTGTCGCCAAGCGTGCGCTTGAGCTTGGGGATGACGCCCTCATAGGTCAGATTGATCTTGTCGACCTTCACTTTACGGCCGTCATCGAGGTTGAAGAGCAGGTCGCGCTCCTCCGGAGAGTAGTCGCGGATAGGCTTGAGGACGTCGAACATGCCGGATCGGAAGTAGATGGCGCA
>JAYVOT010000192.1:0-2310 GCA_043757795.1 Chthonomonadaceae bacterium
CGTCCGCAGGAGAGATGATGATCGTCCGAGTGTCGCGGATAATGTCTTCGTTGGGAAGAATTTTGTAAGCGTGAATCTCCAGCGTTCCGGTCATGTCCGGGGTAACGCTGAGCGACAGTCGCGACTCGCCTTTGCTCATCGGTTGTGCGTGCGTGAGGATCGTCTGCCGATTTCGGATGACATCCAGAAAGAGCGTGCCGCCTTTTGAGGTTGAGAGCGCAGTGAAATTGATCCGATCTCCCACTTTCGCCAGCGTTTTGTCTGAGCGGAGGATGACTCCCTCTTGAGCCGGCGAGGCTTGCAGAGTCTGATGACTTACCGAACTGCGCCCGGCTTTGTCCGTTGCGCGAACTGTCAAAAACACCGGGTCTTTTCCGGCGGGCGTGAAGGAGTAAGAGGCGATTCCAAGTTCGTCCGTGGTGGAAGTCCTGTCAAATTTGGACGCTTTCACTCCGTTGTTTGCCTGCGTCACCTCGATCTTCAGGTCTTTCAAAGCGGCTCCGTCAGGAGTCGCCGCCGCGATATAGACTCGATTCTCAACTCCGGGAACCAGGCTTCGGATCTCAGGAACGATGACGAGCAGGATCGGCTCTTTCACTACGGGAACTGAGAGTCTCGACTCTTGCCGGTGATCTGCGGTGTCTTTCAAAGTCGCGTGAAGCTCGAAGACCGCCTTGCCCTGCTCGAACGGCTGTCCGACGAAGGATTTCGGGAGGGAGTATTTGAACTTGTAGTCGCCGGTTGCGTCCGTTTTGCCTTTGAGTTCGGTCAATTTTGTGACGCCGATATCCACCGTGTTGATCTCAATTGAGACAGATCCTTCAGCAACCGGTTTCCCGAAAAAGTAGTTCGCTTTCAGCGTTCCGGAGACTTCTTCGCCGGGCAAATAGTAGGGCTTGTCCGTAGTGAGCGCGATCTTGAATTTCGGCAATACATATCGCTCCACCCGGACTTTCTTTTCAGTCTGCCCCTCCGGCAAAATCGCTCGAAGAGTGAAAGTCCCCATATTCACTTCGTCCGCCAACTGAAAATCGACCGCGCCAACCCCGAATTTGGATAGTTTGTCTTTCTGTTTAAAGACTTTGTTTCCTCTTGCATCTTCGATCTCAAAGGTCACAGGTTTGTCCGCCATCGCTTTTCGAGTCGCGACATCAAGCGCAAGAGCGCGAAGATGCACGACCTGCCCCGGCTGATAGAGCGGTTTGTCGCAAGTGAGAAGCAATTGCGAAGATTCTCGAAGTTGCACTAACTCCTTGACGCTGTCGTTCCCTATCGCAGTTGTGACGTTGACGACGAGTTGGAATGCGCCGACTTCAAAAGAAGGCGATGTAAAAGCGGCGTCAAGAGACCCGAGGGAGTTGGTTTTTCCTGAATAGAGACTGATTGGGTAGGCGGAAATAGCGCCGTTCAGGGAAGGCGCGGCGAGAATCGCAACTTCCGCCTTGACAGGTTTGCCTGTCATGTGGTTCGTAACGATGACGCGGAGCGATGCGGGACCGCCGCGCAACCAGTTTCGCTGTCCCAAAACGCGAGTCTCAAGCGGCGAGACTTCGAACTCGTTCATGCTCTTCCCCCCTGCATTTGTTTTCACAGCTTTCTGCGCCAGTGTCGGCGTCATCGCCATGCAGACGAGCGCCGCCATTCCCAACCCTATCCCTTTTGAAGCGCGCATGGAGCGTCTCCTTTCCTCGAACACCCAATAATTCGGAACCGTCCTTGCCTACAAGTTAGTTCCTGACGTTTAGACGCGATTCCTGCCGGATGGGTTACTTTTCGATCAAGGGTAAATCGAATGTCAACGCGTTGTACTGTATGGGAGTCGTCACGAGCGAAAGGTTGGGAGTCTTGTGCTGATTACCCTCCATCCTCGAAACATTATACAAGCCCTGACCGAAATCCGCCTCAGGAGTTGAAAAGTATGCAAAAGGCGCAGCATAGCGTTGCAATGGGCGCAACAAACAGCGGCCCTACCCCACGTGATTCAACCCGCGAAGCGGGTTTCTGGAAGACCTTCCAAATAAATCCCCGCTATTATACTGGGTATAAGTCTCATCATCCGTCTTATCAAGCGGTTTCAACCGCTTCAGCTTCCACCAGGCTGAAGCCTAAACGAGCCGCTTTTTGACGGAGCTGGTTTTCTGCACGCAATCGGTTGCGCTCCGTATTATGGGTGAATTTGCTCTCGTCGTAAGCGGTTTTTGTTGTTATCAGCAGATAGATGATTTGCGCTAATTTGTGAGCAGTCGCGGTGATAGCGCCAGGATTGCCCAGACGGGCGCACATGCGACGATAGTAATCGTCCAAATGGGT
>JAYVOT010000193.1:0-2310 GCA_043757795.1 Chthonomonadaceae bacterium
TATACTACCTCCGAGGCAAGATCGGCAAACAGGCAAGAATCAAAGAAGACAGAAACGCGAAACGCTAGTCGATCACTGGGAGCGGATACAAAACAATGCACGATACTGGCGCATCTGAACTTCTTGCAAATCTCACTATAGGACACATCGTCTCGATCGCTGCGGTACTGACCGTGTTGCGCTTCGTTTTACTCTTGATGCGGCCTGCGGTCGGCGTAAAGCCGACAAGTGCGCACCTCTTCTCTCGAGCGATCGCAGAGATTATGGAGTCGCTCATCATCGCAGGGGTGTTGGTCTTTCTAATCATTCGCCCTTTCTTTGTTCAGGCTTTTTTCATTCCCTCCGAGTCGATGGAAAACACTCTGATGGGGCACGTAGCCGGTCCCAATCATGAGGACACCGTCAACGATCACATTTTCGTAAACAAACTTGTGTTTCGATTCAGCGAACCTCAACGCGAAGATGTCATCGTTTTCAAAGCTCCGAAAGTCGCGGACAGCGAGAGCCTGAGCCAAGGGTTGCCTCAAAAAGAGAATATTCTCATCAAACGTCTCATAGGGATACCCGGCGATCACATTCTCGTGAAAGAGTCGGAAGTGAACTGGAAGGGCAAAAAAGTAAAGAGCTATGCAGTAGTTCGAAACGGCAAACAGCTTGATGAGCCTTACATCAAAGAGCCGATGGATGACAATCAGTCTCCGCAAGCCGTTCATGGGGTTGATAAAGAGATCGTTCTCGGACCGGAAGAACTTTTCGTAATGGGCGACAACCGCAACAACAGCAACGATAGCCGTTTTTGGGGAACACTCGAACGGAGCCGAGTCATCGGCAAAGCGAACCTGATTTTCTTCCCGTTCAATCGCATGAGAATTATCAAATGACATTCGCTTGATACTTCGGAAATCTATAACCCCTCTTCTTGCAAAAGGAGAGGGGTTTTTCGATTCTAAGGGAATCGGACGGACGACGGCGCAGAAATGTTCGCAGTGATGCCACTTATTGCTTTAATCCTGAACCGGCAGGAGAAAACCTGACATAGAGAGATAAAAACAAGATGTAAGCCGGCTGGATAGGATAACGCCTACTTGATGAAGATATTAATGAGCGGAATTTAGATGCGCTAGCCCTGCCCTGTCAGTTCAGTGAGTGAAATTTCCCCCTTTTTTGAGGTAACATAAGCTCAAATACTCCCCAAAAAGGACTCCCGATATGCGAACAGTTGAAGAGGCGCTGAGCCAGATTTTGAAGGCGGTGAAACCGGGCGGAACTGAACGGACGCCGCTTCTGGAGTCGCTTGGTTTGGTTTTGGCGGAGGAGATCGTCGCGGACATTCCGATTCCGCCTTTCAGCAATAGCGCGGTGGACGGGTATGCCGTTCGAGCAGAGGACACGCTTGGCGCAAATCGCCTGCACCCCGTGATTTTGAAGGAAGCGGGTGAGATTCTGGCAGGGCAGGTCTCGCAAGAATCGGTCGCAAGCGGAACTGCAGTTCGTATCATGACAGGTGCGCCCATTCCCTCTGGCGCGGACGCGCTAGTCATGATTGAAGACTGCGTTCGGCTGTCGGGCAGGAGAGTGGAGATTCATGAAGTTGCTGAATCAGGGCGACATGTTCGGCTGCAAGGGGAAGATATTCGAAAAGGCGAGGTCGTCTTGTCGCAGGGAACGCTCATTCGCCCCGCCGAGATCGCAATGCTCGCGACGATGGGACGCTCCAACGTTCTAACTTATCGGAAGCCAAGAGTCGCGGTGATTTCGACCGGGGACGAGGTCGTTGAGATCGAGACGGGAGTTATACCGCCCCACGGCAAAATCCGAAACAGCAACCGATACGCCCTCGCTGCGATGGTGATAGAGGCGGGGGGAGTCATTCACTCCCTCACGCACATTCCCGATGATCTGGAAAAAACGAAAGAGACGCTTCGAATGTGCGCTGAGGCGGACGTGATCGTAACCGCCGGAGGCGTCTCAGTCGGCGACAGGGACTACGTGAAACCTGCTCTTGAAGCATTGGGAACGCTTGAACTCTGGCAAGTCGCGATGAAACCGGGAAAACCGCTCGCTTTCGGTCGAATCGGCGAGACGCTTTTCTTTGGACTGCCGGGCAATCCCGTCTCCGCAATGGTGACTTTCGAACTGTTCGTTCGACCTGCACTCTGGAAAATGGCGGGCAGGACGGAGAAACTATTAGCGAGAATGCAAGTGCAAGCGAAACTCACGCATTCGATTCGCCACGCGCCCGGCAGACGGGAGTACGTCCGGGTTTCGACATTCGAGAGAGGCGGCGAACTGTTCGCGACCCCGACGGGC
>JAYVOT010000194.1:0-8470 GCA_043757795.1 Chthonomonadaceae bacterium
CTTCCCCTTCGTTCCGAAAAACATCAGCTTTCCCAGTTATGAAGAACCTCTGCAAACTAACAAAATCCCCAGGTACAGAAGCAAGACGCCCATAAAAGCAGTAACGATGAACATCAACAAACATTTGAATCCGAAAGAAAAATGCGGAAAACTTTTGCGAAAGTAGAGGTAGCCGCAAAAGAGCGCTAAGATGCCGAGAATTTGTATGGAAATGAAAGAACCTGAAATCAGCTCAAGACCCAGATACGAAGTTTGTTTAAAAAGCGCCAGGCTAAAATATGACCAGCATAATGCGACGCCTTCCGGTAAAACCAACAGGAAGAGCGCGACAAGAAAACCCAATGCAACATCGGTCGTTTTGTAACCGGTAACTAGTTTAGAGTCATGTTCATTGTATTGCACCCAGACTCGACCGCAGTTTGGGCAAGACAAACCATATTCATCCACTTGATTGTTGCAGTTGGGACATAGACGCATGAATGTTTTTCCTTCACTGCCAGGGCTTCAGTTGCCTGACTTCAGAACTATGGCTTCCCTCCTAATCTTGAGGGCTGAAATTAATGCAAATAAATCAACTTTTCGAATGAGGCGAGTACAATTGCGGTGCAAAACAGAGTGCCAAAATGCCTAGCCAGATCGCAATCACGAAAATAATAATCGCTGTATTGATTATCAACAGCCACTTGAAACCGACCGCGAATTCCGGGTATCGCTTTCGAAGTACGAAAAATCCGACAATCAACAATCCTGGACCGAGGAGGTTGAAAGGAAGTTGACATTGTCAGGCTGTTCAAGTCTGACCACGCGACGCCAGCTGATTTGTAATGACGAAATTAGGAGATGAAGAGCGTCAATATCAAACTTGGCGCTGCAAGAAGCAAAATCCCGGAGAAAAAGCCGAGAACACGATCCCCGATTTTTGAGCCAGTAACCAACTTTCATTTGTCGTTCTCGTGATATTTTCGTTCTTGACGCACCAATTTGCCGCAATGCGAACAGAAGCCGGTATATTGGTCTAGTTCGGTCTCGCAGGTTGGACAACGCGACATGTTCATATCCTTTCATCCGCTCGGAATTCATAGATACAGCATATCATATGTCGACACGAAGCGCAATGGGTAAAAAGTCCTATATTTGACGACTATGAGCATTGAGATGCAGGCGGATTCCTACACGTACTTAGCCATGGTTTGCACTCAAGGAGACGATGAGATTTGCGAGAGAGATGAAGCCGAAAGCGATCGCGCCGAATACGAATCCGGCTATGAGGAAATAGAGGACTAATTTCAATCCTTTTGCAAAAAGAGGTTGACGGTTTTTCAGGAGAAAATAGGAAAGTAAAACGATCACTTGACCGATCCCGACGCTAGCCCAAGCAGGATTTTCAAGTTGCGGGATTTTAAAACTCAAAACCAGAACCAATGGCGGAACGACCACTAGTATAAGTCCGATCAAAAGCCCCATGAATGTATCGAAAGTGGGACTCCCCGTCATCGTTTTTACGGACAACACGCTATGCGTGAGTAGAAGCCCGCACTTGGAGCATCTTTTCATAAGCGGATTTATTGGGCGTTGACAAAATGGACAGGATTTCATATCGAGACCTTTCTTCCATGAAAGAGTTGCGCAAATTTAACGCTGAAGAAAACGAATCCGAACAAGCAAGCGTATTGCGCCGTCGTAAGACCGAAACAAAAAGGAGTGGAGTCGCGAAAAAACTCGATTGTAAATCGAACGGTGCAATACAAAGCGCCCTGAAGGTAGAAAATGCGATTTTCAGGCGGTTTGTGTCGCTCAACGCAGATCAAAACGATCAATATTGCGAGATTTGATACGGCTAGATAGATTTGAGAGGGATGCCTGAAGGCTCCATGCTGATGAACCGCCCAGGGAAGCGAACAGAGCTTGCCGTAGCAACATCCGCCAAAGTAGCACCCGAGTCTCCCAACCGACTCCCCCGCGCACAAGCCGACCGCGAAGAGGTCGCCAAGAGGGCGTTTGATTCCCAGAATTTTTTTCGCGACAAACACGCAAAAATAGCCGCAAACGATCGCTCCCAGAACAGTCTTCCCGGGGGAACCTGAAACGATTCTCTGGGTAACGGAAGCTCCCGCCAATCCGCCAAGCAGCCCTGCCGCCATTAACATAAAAACGCCTTCCGTCAAGAGTTTTCGTCGCCAGGCCATCGCAACGAACGCTATCGTTCCAACGAGGTAGCCTGCTAGATAGAAAGCCGAGGATGCGTTCAAGAGCGTTCCTTACGAATTCAGGATCAACGGTTTTGCAGTTCAAACCGACTGAATTCATATTCAGAGTATACCGTCAAATTGCCGGCAGGGGGCATAGCATTCAGTAGAGCGGGGCAAACTATAGCTGCAATGCCCCCCTCTCATTTCAGCGTCTTTCGAGTATTCCGCAGTCTCGCTTTGCATCGGTTTCTTCATTTTTCAGGTTAAGTTCATTTGCCCAATTTAGATGGGAGGCGGGTCTACTTTGAGAGGGCGGAAAGAAATTGCAGGGCGGCTGAAAGCGTTTTGCTGACGTCGGATTTGTCGGAAGCGGCAGCGAAAACACGGTCTGCAGCGCGTCGCGCATCAGCACGGCTGTATCCCAATCCTACTAATCCCTCCAAAGTGTCTTCATAAACTTCGTTTTCTTGCGCGGTCTGTTTGCCCGCTTCAGCACGATCTGTTTTCCGTTCAAAAGCAAAGGCGGCAATCTTGTCTCCGATTTCGAGACACAGCCGTTGCGCCAACTTCGGTCCCACTCCAGGAGTTTTTGTGATTGTCTTTACGTCATTGGTCGAGATCGCACGACTGAGTTCGTCCACGCTCAAGGCGGAAAGCATCGCAAGAGCGACTTTTGCGCCGACACCGGAAACGCTCAAAAGCAACTTGAAAACCTGCAGCTCGGACGAAACTAGAAAGCCGAACAACGACATTTCAAAATCCGGCTGAACTCTCGCAGATAGATAGGTGAGCAGCGTGATCTTGCCGCCGACTTCCGGCAGTTTATTCAATGTCGGGGTTGGAACCAACACTTGAAAACCTATTCCCCCAACCTCCAAAATCAAGCTGTTCGCATCGGTTCGGATAACTGTTCCAGTCAGTTGCGCGATCATTTCTCTCCTTCAGGTTCAAAATATGGGGAAATAAAGTCCAAGAAAAGTTGCGTTCGTTCACGAATTCCAGCCGGCGAAGTCCCGCCCTTCAAAACAATCGCTGGAATTAAAGACTCCAATGTATCAGCAAGTTTGAGTAAAATCTTCAACTTCTCCTTTGAGTTCGGATGCGCAGGCGCTTGGCTCGCCGCTTCGCCTATTAGTTTAAAACGAAGATCCTGCAGAATTCGCCATGTAAATCCAAGCAGTCCATTTCCTTTTTCATTCGGATAGCGAGCGGCATACTTTCCTGCTATTAGCGTCATAGCCCAACAGAAACGAAAACTATTGTTCAACTCTGTCAATTCATCTGTAGGTTCGGTCGACTGAACCATGCACTTTGTAGGATAGATTGATCTTGGCAAACTAGTCTTTTCAAAAAGCAGACGCGTTTGGGAAGGAATGCACGCATGCGACTCGCTTTGCCAGTACTAGTCGACAATATGCGGTCCTGTCTTGCCTGAGTAGAGCGACATCAAATAGGCGCCTTCGGGAGGTCTGTTCTGAGGAGCTTCTACGACAAACAACGGCTCACGAACCCTTTTAGCCTTTTCCAGTCGATTTGATATAAAGTCGCCAATTGCCGTCTCTTTGACAACGACAAAAATATCTAGGTCGCTGAGAGAATCTTCCGTTCCACGTCCTAACGAACCGAACAACCAGGCCGCTACGATAGAATTATCCGCTTTGAGAGAAAAAACTATCTCTTCCAATAGATTGTCCCGTTCTGCGACTCGTCGACTCCCTTGCAACTTCGAGACTGACTCTATCATGGAATCGATTCTTTCTTAAGACTGCGTTTAAATTAGTCACTATTGGCGCTTTCAAAGCGATTAAGAGATTTCATTGGCGAAATGGAACTTTTTTTAATATACGACCTTGTTGAGCGGGTACTCGACAAGCCCTTCCGCTCCGGCGCGTTTGAGAAGAGGCAATAGCTCTCGAACCGCTTTTTCTTCGATAATTATTTCTAGAGCGTTCCACTCATCGTTTGCGAGAGAAGAGATCGTGGGGTTTTGAAGCGCCGGAAGCAGTTCTAAAATCGATTTCAAATCGACCCGCCGAACATTCATTTTCAACCCGACCATCAACTCCGCATTTAAAGCCCCGTGCAGAAGCATTAGCAGATTCTCAATTTTTTCGCGCTTCCAGGTATCTTGCCATGCTGTTTCGTTTGCCACAAAGCGAGTAGTGGAAGTGAGAAGCGTGTCCACAATTTTAAGGTCATGCGCGCGGAGGCTGCTTCCCGTTTCCGTGTTGACGACGATCGCATCCACCAATTCAGGGGTCTTAACCTCGCAGGCTCCCCATGAAAACTCGACATGCGCTTTCACATCGTGTTGCCTCAAATACCTCTCCGTTAAACGTACATACTCCGTCGCAATCAATTTGCCTTCCAGGTCTTTCACAGTATTGATGCCGGAAGCGTTTGGGGCGGCTAAAACGATTCGAATCGGGTTTCTCGTCGCCTTCGAATAGGAAAGTTCAGAAACTTCTATGACCTTGGAACCGTTGTCCTCGATCCAGTCTTTTCCGGTGAGGCCGGCATCCAAAATTCCTTGCTCGACATAACGGGGAATCTCCTGAGGTCTCAGGAGAATAGGCTCCAAATTCCTGTCATCCACAGTAGGATGATACGATCTGCCGTTGCTCATTTTAAACTCAAAACCCGCTTTTTTGAAGAGGGTGAAAGTGGCTTCCTGAAGACTGCCTTTCGGCAGTCCGATACGCAGTTTCCGTGGGTTTCCTTGCAACGTCCTCGTCCTTTTCTATCGCACTTCCGGGCTGTGTTAACCCAGGCGCCGCTTTATTTTATACTGTCATTATAGCACGAATGCATTGCGACTAATTTAGAGTTAAGTGCTTGTTTCAACTGCTACTAGCGTTTAGAAATTAAGAATAAATCCTTAAAATCAATACTATAATTCAAATACCCACCGATTTTTGTCGTCAATCAACTCTGCAACTTAACCAAATCAAGGATTTTCAGCGAGGTTCGGAGAACTGTATCATTCAATATCAATGGCGATGCAAAGACTAAAGTCCATGACTAAAGTCACGGTCTAGGTGGCGTTCCGCCGTGTGTGCTTCGCACACGATGCTCAAGGTCCGGAGTAGGCTCAACAAGAGACGCCCCTGCAAACTGGCACAGGAATGGCAGTCCTACGGGCAGGTTAGTCCGACTCATGTCCGAAAGACATACGGCGCGAAGCGCCACCTGGACCGTGACTTTAGTCACGGGATTCAAAAGCGCTCTCGAAAAAATCATTTGGTCGTCAGGTCTGCGTAACATCAGTTCATTAAAGAGACTTCCGAGGTTTTGCTGGGGGAAAACAATGCCGGACACCTATGAACTTAACTATAAAATACGGAATCAGAACTGGGAAAACCCTTATCGCAGGGTAGAAGTCCACGCCTCTCAAGAGGAGATCGAGCGGTTTGGAAAGGAAGGCTATCTAGTGCGAGAAAGCCTTTTCTCCGTTGAACGCGTACTGCGCCTTAAAAACGCTCTTGACGAAATTGCGCTTCAGGAGATTGGAAAAGTAGGAATCTCCAACGCTGCGTCATTCGGAGGGCTTTTCTTACGGCATCTGATGGATAAACATCCGGTTTTTTTGGAACTCTTCGATTTCCCGCCGTTGCTTTCCATAGCGAGAGCGATGCTCGGTCCTCAGGTTCAGGTTCTGCCGCTCACTGCAAGAGTCGCCTATCCTGCCCAACCGAATCAGGAGACGCATTGGCACATCCATCAGCGCGTCATTCCTGATCCCATGCCTGCGTTTTTCTCGCAACCTCACGTGATCGACTGCTTGATCTACCTGGACGAGCTAAACGACGCAAACGGACCTGTTTGCCTCGTTCCCGGAACCCACCTGAGAAAGCATGAAGACCTCGCTCCCAATCGTTTTGACGAGATACCTGGACAAGTGACTGTGCGAGCGCCTGCTGGAACTTGCGTCATGATTCACGGCAATCTGTGGCATCGCGCCATGCCTACTCGACCTGACGGAGCCGTTCGCAGAGCGCTTATATTGCCTTACGCGGCATCCTGGCTAAAACTGCCCTCATACGGTCAAAAACCGGAAGATGGGCTGATGCAATCACTGCACGAAGGAGCGGACCAAGTGAGAGGGGAAATGTTGGGCATTGCCGAAGGACTCTATTGAGATTGAAGGGCGGATTTTGATTGACAAGTCGTGCAAAGGTCGTGGTATCAGGTTATTACGGGTGCGGAAATGTCGGAGATGAGGCAGTTCTTGCTGGGATTCTGGAGGCGTTCAGGAGAAAATCGGGAGATGAAACAGAGATCGTCGCCCTCTCGCAAAACCCGGAAGCGACGACGCGTCTGCATGGGATCCGATCCGCTTACCGGATGAGTCCCTCTATCGTTCGTGAGACTCTAAAGGGAAGTCAGCTCTTAATCTCCGGCGGCGGGAGCCTCCTACAAGACACAACCAGTTTCAAGTCGCTAGTCTACTATCTCTGGGTAGTACGACTCGCCCAACGCATGAAATTGCCGGTGATGTTCTACGCGCAGGGAATTGGTCCATTTCGGCGCCCGATCTCAAGGATGCTCGTCCGGCTCATCGCCAGCAGGGTCAACGCAATTACTGTGCGAGACGAACCCTCTCTCGCTCTTCTGAAAAAAATCGGCGTAAATCGTCCTCCGATAGAAGTGACCGCCGACCCCGCCTTCGCGCTTCCGCTGGCCGTTCCTGAAATCGCAAATAAGCTGTGGGCGCGAGAGGAGTTGCCGCTCAATGACCGCCTGAAGAACGGAGTGGCGCTTCGACCCTGGGGACGGGAGAGTCCTGCCGTCATTTCTCGATACGCCCGCTTGCTGACTGAGATAGAAGCGCAAACCGGAGCGCAGGTCATTCTCATCCCCATGCAAATTCCAGGAGATTTGATTTTCTCGGAGAAGGCGGCAATTGAAACAGGGCGCACGGAATCATTCCCGATTCTCGGCAGGGCATTGCCTCCGACGGAGCTTTTGCATCTTGTTGGAAAGTTGGATGCCGCCGTCGCAATGCGACTCCACACTCTTATCTTCGCGGCTCGCGCAGCCGTGCCCCCGTTCGCGCTTTCTTATGACCCAAAGGTGGATAGCTTGATGAGTCTCCTAAACTTGAAAAACCGCCAGGCGCATTGGCGTGATTTCGATCCTTCGGAAGTCGCCGCCAACATCAAAGACATAATTCTGAACCGTTTGGAACTCTCAAGTCAACTGCAAGAAAAAGCGTCTGAATTGGAAATGAAGGCGTTGCGAAACGCTGAAATCGCACTTTCGTTAATACGCCCAAAAGCGGGTTAAACACATATCTATTCTCGTCGGTCGAGATTCAGACGCCTCACCATACCCCGAAAGGCGTTGAGTCAGGTATTTCGAGAACTCCCGTTCGTGAATCTTGCGCGAAATGCCCCCGGCGCCACCAACTCTAAGGAGAGAATTGATAGTTGGTAAGTTTGACATAGACGCGTATGACGTAAAAGAGATGTCTGTCTCGTCGAAAACCTGGAGAAACGGATTTCGACCCTTCAAATCCCTTATGAGTATTTCGGGAACCCGCATCACGGGTTGCATTCCGAGTCTACGGAGAAACATCGTGTTCAACCCTAAACTCTTGCAGTTTGCAAGTGCGAACTTGAGTTCCGCCTCAACGAAAATGGAGGTCGCTATGCATCAATATCTGGCAGCTCCAGAGTTGCCGGATGTTTTCCCAGTTGCGATTTGAGCGACCACGCGCGCTCGTTCCTGCATGAAGCCTAACTCGCTGCTGACTGCTATGAACTTCCAACCTTCCGCAACTCTTCGGAGAGCCGCCTCAGGATTGGCGACATGTATGCCGGGAGCGATTTTGCAAGCGACGGCGGTTTCGCGCACTCTTTTGAGAGCGGCGATAAAATCAGGGTCCTTCGAGTCCATGGCAGGCGTTTTCCCCATTGAAGAAAGTAGGTCGTTCGGACCGACAAAGACGCCGTCAATGCCCGGAACCCTATAAATTTGCTCGCAACGGTTCACTGCTTCGATATGCTCCGTCTGTATGATGACAAGTATTTCTTCATTGGCGCGTGCGAAATAAGTCGCTGAGTCAGTATCAAAGTTCAGCGTGTGCAGTGCGCCTCCGACGCTTCGATTCCCTACCGGGGGGTACTTGCAGGCGGCTACCGCTCGCTCCGCCTCCTCGACGGAGTTGACCATTGGGAAAATGATTCCGTAGGCTCCTGAATCGAGGGCGCGTTTCACGTTCTCATGCGAGTTCGAGGGAACCCGAACGAGAGGTACTCCTCCGGCGTCCGCAATAGAGC
>JAYVOT010000195.1:0-8457 GCA_043757795.1 Chthonomonadaceae bacterium
GTTGCGGGTTGGATTATGTCCCGAAGGGCTTCCCGCCGAAGGCGCTTTAGCGAAAAAGCTCGTCCGTCGTGAGTGTAAACGGCGTTGCAATACATCGTCTTCCAAAAATACACTTCCACCGAAGGCGCTGTAGCGAAGCGGCTCTGCCGGTCGTGACGATTGACAACGATGCAGTGAATAAAGACGCCTTCGGCGTTGCTAACATCCCGAGAACGCCCATTCATTTGCCTTGTGTTTTCAACACACGGATTTGTTGATTGCACAACGTGAGTTATAGAAAATATTTTAGGAGAGAACCTTATATGTGCGGCATTACAGGCTATATCGGCGGACGACAAGCGGTCGACATCACCTTGAACAATTTGAAAAGGTTAGAGTATCGAGGTTACGACTCCTCAGGAGTCGCTTTCCCGAGCGCTTCAAAGATCAACATCGTTCGAGCTATCGGAAAGATCGTTAATCTTGAGAAGGCGCTCGACGGTCAGAACATTGAAGCTCATGTTGCGATCGCTCACACTCGATGGGCGACGCATGGCGGACCAAGCGAACGCAACGCGCATCCTCATCACGACTGCACGGAGCGAATCGCCGTCGTTCACAACGGCATCATTGAAAACTATTCCGAGCTTCGGAGTGAACTCAAAACGAAGGGTCACCGTTTTTCATCCGAGACGGACACGGAGACATTGGCGCACCTCATTGAACAGGCTCTTTCCGATTTCGGTCTGGCTGACGAGGAGCGTCTCTCAAGCGATCAGTTCGGAATGGCGGTTCGCGCCGCTCTGCTTCAAGTTAGAGGAGCCTATGCCATCGCGGTCATCGCTCATCAAGTCCCGGAAACGGTTTTTGTCGCTAGAACCGATCCCCCGCTCGTCATCGGACTGGGACAGGGCGAGAACTTTCTTGCTTCCGACATCACCGCAGTTATTCGATATACTAGGGACGTAATTCTTCTGGAGGACGGCGACTTCGCGACGATCACCGCAACTGATATCAACATAACCGACCTGTTCGGCACTCAAATGAGCCGAATTCCTATGAAAGTGACCTGGGATGACGCCGCGGCTGAGAAGGGCGGGTTCGAGCATTTCATGTTGAAAGAGATTCACGAAAATGCCAGAACCGTGCGCGACACGATGCGAGGTAGATTGACTGATGGCGGAAAGATCGTGCTCCCTGGCGTCAATTTCTCGGAGGAGGACTGGAAGCGGTTCAAACGAGTCGCACTAGTCGGATGCGGAACGGCTTATCATGCGGGAGTGGTGGGAAAGCGCCTATTTGAACAGATTTTGCGCCGTCCGGCGGAAGCGTCGGTCGCAAGCGAGTTCCGATATTCCGACCCGCTTGTCGACAGTGAAACGCTTGTCGTGCTCATTTCGCAATCCGGCGAGACAGCTGACACGTTGGCAGCGATGAGAGAAGCGAAATCCAAAGGCGCGAAGACTCTGGCGATCGTGAATGTTGTGGGAAGTACCCTGGCGAGAGATGCGGATTCGGTCCTTTTGACGCAAGCAGGACCCGAAATCGGGGTCGCCTCCACAAAAGCCTATCTCGCGCAGTTGACGGCGTTGACGCTCCTCTGTCTCCATTTTCAACAGACTCAGAGGGGAGCCCCCGACCCCGAGTTCGTCCATGCCTTGAGAGAACTTCCGAAACTTATTGACATCTGCCTCAGCCGGGAGACCGAGATCGCGGCGTTGGCGGAGCGCCTGGCGAAGCACAACTGTTTCTTTTTCCTGGGCAGAGGCTATGACTCCGCCGCCTCTCTCGAAGCCGCCCTGAAACTCAAGGAAATCTCCTACATTCATGCGGAAGCCTACCCTGCAGGAGAGATGAAGCACGGTCCGCTAGCTCTTGTCGAACCGGGGGTCGCGGTCATCGGATTCTGCACGCAACCCTCCACGGCGGAGAAAATGGTGAGCAATTTAAAAGAAGTGAAGGCGCGAGAAGGAACGATCATCTCCGTAATTCGCGATGGCGATTCCGTTCCGGATTGCTCCGATGAAGTGATCTCGGTTCCCGGAACGCTCGAAGCGCTGATGCCTATCGTCGCGATGGTTCCGATGCAGCTGTTATCCTATTACGTTGCAAAATCGCGGGGTTGCGATATCGATCAGCCAAGAAATCTGGCGAAGAGCGTTACGGTTGAGTGAGCGCATTCGGAGGTAGCGGGCAAGGGTTTGAGCTTGCTCAACGCGTTGGGCGTCGGCACAATAATTCTCACCCGCGCGGGTCCCGCGCTCGTAGTGAAATCGATCTTCCTGCTACAGCATCCCGAAGGCGCGTACCTATGCGTCACAAAAACCAGACTAATTCGGTCAAGTTTGAAGTTTTGGACTAGCTATTTCCAAAATACTTTTCCGACCATTAACCATTCGTAAAGCGGCTTTGCTTGTTGGGACTATTTGTAACCTCATGTTACACAACCAACAAATCCGTGTGTTGAAAACACCCGGCAAATGCATGGTTGTTCTCCGGATGTTAGCAACGCCGAAGGCGTCTTTATTCACTGCATCGTTGCGAATCGTCACGACGGGCAGAGCCGCTTTTCAAATTTGTGCCAGGTGTTTTCATTTCAATACCCGGCTATGCGCAGAGCGCTTCCAAACTCCGATAGTCCAAACCCTGAATCTCACGAACCGTGTGTTTTCAACACCTGGACATTTCGTCCTATCGAGTGCATAACATAAGTTATAACGTTGGAAATTTTCTGATTCCCTATCCCGCTGAAGGCGCTATAGCGATTGGCTCTGCCCGTAGTGACGATCAACGACAATAGGCTTCTTCTGCATCTACCCAACTCAAGCTCTGTAGCCAAGCGGAACTACCCTCAATGACAATTCAAAGCGATGCCTCTAATTAATATGATGTTCCCGCCGCCACGGCGCTCTCGATGACTGAAAAATACCCCTTCCCCACCACTTCCCAGGAACGATGCTTCACCGTTTCACGCAACGCTTCGGCGCTCCAGGGACGTTCAAGGGCAGAAGACAGGGCGGATGCGAGGGCTTGAGGATCGTTTGCAAGAATCATCATGCCGGTCCGCTCATCCAGCAGTTCCGGCACCCCTCCGACCCTTGACGCAACCACCGGACGCCCGCAACTCAACGACTCTAGAATCACGTTGGGGCAACCCTCCCTCAGGCTCGGAAGGCAGAAAATATCCGCCGCCGCCATCCAATCCGGGATCTCCGTGTGGTTTTTCCTGCCGCAAAAAAGCGCTTGTTCCTGCAAACCATACTGACTGACGAACTCTTTCAATTTCGTTTCAAGGGGTCCGCTCCCGATCAGCGCCAGAGTAAGGTTCTCGTGCCCGTTCTTTTTGAGAATTCCCACTGCTTGAACAAGCACGTCCACTCCCTTTTCCGGAACCCAATTGCCTGCATAAAGAACAATCCGGCGATCCTCCGGTAGCCCCAATCGCCTGCGAACCTCCCTGCGATCCTGTAGCTTGAACTTTGCCCCATCCACCCCATTGTGCTGAACGACGATCTTGTCCGGCGAGACCCCCAACTCTTCCACCGCCTTGCCGAGCGCATGACTGACGGAGATCACCCGATGCGAGCGCTCTATCGCCTCCAATATTTGAGGTCGGAGTTGCGGCATATTCGCAAGCGCATTGATGTCGCTCCCCAACACGTTGATGGCGAGCGGCACGCCGAACTCTTTTGCGAGCAGCGAGGCGGCATAGGCGTCCGGATACGCCCAGGAGGCGAGAATCACGTCGAAGGGAAACTCTTTTCGCAACTTTCCGACAACTCCTCGAACGGAATGATACATCGCCCTGCCGTTGTACGCGACCCCGTATTTCGGGACGCTCCACCACGATGGAAAAGTCGCATCAATTCCAGTCGAAGTCTCATTCGGCGCGGCTAGCCAATCCTGAGGTTTGTTTGCGCGCGTCCACCAGGGCAGGGGCGCAACAAGGCGAACTTCGCAGTGTTTTGAGAGCGCTCCGAACACTGAAACATGATACATTCCGCGTGTCGGGGCGTGCCGATGGGGGTATAAATTCGTAAATAGCAGTGTGCGTATGGTCAAGTTCATCTCTGTTTCAACAATTTGTCCCTCTATTTTTGGCTTTTAAGGGCGCAATTAAGAGGTACGACGGAACGGAAGCTGTGCAAATCGAGCGCAACGCTTCCGAAAAAGTCGCCAACGATGATGCTTTAGAGAATCAGGGAATGCAAATACGGGGAGTTGAGAACCGCGAAATACGCGAAAAAAATACGGATACAAAGTGGATGCAAAATACGAATTCAGAACCTCCTCCGGCGCTTCGCGCAGCCCCTGCCTTGTACAGGGCGGGGTTGAGGGGAAGCTCCTGATTTTAAATTGACTATGAGATACGGATGGGAATTCCGGACTCCCCAGCCTTTCCAGGGCGGGCGTTGAGGGGAGGTTCAGATGCAATGCGGGCGGTTGCGCTTGCAATCCTTTGCATTTCGCATTTCTTTTCGCGTGTTTCGCGTATTTCGCGGTTCATTCCTCTCAGCATTTGCCTTAGCAATTTATTCGCTCATTTCGCGTTACACTCCGTATTTACCTCCTAATCCGTTGCCTCAAAGCGCTCGCTAGCCATACAGGGAGGAATTCAGCAGGAAAAGAGCGAATTGCAATTCAAACCTATAAATCTGGAGACCGCCATTGTCTGCCGCGCCACAACCCTTATCTCATAACAAACCTGCAGATGCCGCCTTGCCTGAAACCAAACCAAAGGGCTGCAAGCTTATGGTCTTTCGAGCGATTCTACTAGCGCTCTTGCTTGCTCCTCTCACGGCATACTGGTCTGCGGATCAGGGAATCGACACGATCTTCTCGCTAATGATCCCTCCCGTCGTATTGACGATACTTGTGGCGGTCGCGAATCTCGTCGTCCGGCGCATCGCCCCCAAGCTTGCCCTGAACGAAGGCGGAATCATTATTTTCTATGGGATGCACACTGCCATCGGCGCGATGTGCGCCGAGTGGATGTGGGTCGTCAACCCCTACATTCATTCCTATGCCCTCTTCGCCGCGAACAACACGCGATATGAAAAATACGTTTTGCCCTATGCTCACCCCTGGTTTTTCATTCAATTGAAAGATGCGGCGAAGTATGTGGATTACAAAAACGGCGGGTTTACCTTCGCCTATTTCTGGGCGCAACTCCCGCTCTGGGCGCCCTTTATTCTCTCCTGGACGCTTCTCATCACCCTCGTCTGCGTTGCAATGCTCTGCCTCAACAGCCTGATGCGGGACGAATGGACGAGCCGCGAGCGCCTTGCGTTCCCCATAATTCAACTCCCAATGGCGATCGCGCAAGCCGGGGCGGGCAAATCTACGTTTTGGAAAAGCGCCTATTTTCTCATTCCTTTTTTTCTGATGTTCACGATAGACATTTTAAATGGCTTCCACTATATCTACCCGAGTCTCCCGCTCATAAACGTCCGATTCATCGGCGACCTGAAAACCTTCTTTCAGTCCCAACCCTTCAACAGCATAGGTTGGACTCCCATCGGAATTTTTCCTTATATGGCTGTCATTGGCTTCTTCATGCCGACAGACCTGCTCTTCTCCTGTATCTTCTTCTTTTTCTTTCGGAAATTCGAGCAGGTCTTCACGTACGCCATCGGCTTCACGGAGAGCGCAGGAGTCTTCGGCGGCGGCGGACTTGTGCCAAGCGCGCCCTATTTCAGCGAGCAATCGTGGGGGGCTTTCCTCGCCCTCTTCTGCACCTCTTTCTGGGTGGCGCGGGGCTATCTTGGCGAAGTCTGGAGTCAGATTGTGCACGGCGGACCAAAGGGCGAGCAGGGCGTGCCGCACAGATTGGCGTTCTCAATCTTGATTCTTTGTCTGATCGGCCTGGGAATCATCGGCATCATCGTGGGAATTCCGCTCTGGATGCTCGCCTTCGAAGTGATTCTCTTCCTCATGTTCAGTGTCGCGATGACTCGAATGCGAGCGCAGATCGGAGCGCCTTCGCACGAAATGGCGTTCATGGGACCGAATCAGTTGCTTGTGGATTTTGTCGGAACGCAAGCCCTGCCAACCGCCGGAGTCGCTAGAACGGTCATGATGTTGCACTTCATGAATCGAATCCACCGGACGCACCCTATGCCCCATCAATTGGAGACGATGAAGATGGGCGACACGGCGAAAGTCAATCAGCGCGGAATCTTCATCGCCATCATCATCGCCACCATCGCAGGCTGTCTTCTGGGACATGGAATCTCCATATTCAAAGACTATCGCGATGCCGCAAAGGACACCGGAGGCGACACGGCGAATGTCATTTCGACCTTACTTGAAAGGCATCAACCTGCAAATCCCTATGGAATGCTCTTCGTCTTTCTTGGTTTTGCCGTTGTTTTAGGGCTGGATTTCATTCGCTTCACCCACCCCGGATTCCCGCTTCATCCTGCTGGATACGCCCTTGCCATGAATTTCGGATTAGACTATTTCTGGTTTGGACTCGTCATTGTTTGGATTATCAAATTAGCGATGGAGCGTTACTACGGATTGAAAGGCTACGAAAAACTTCACCAGATCGCCCTCGGAATCATCACGGCAGAGTTTCTAGCGGAAGCCATCTGGGCGACATATTCCATGGCGACAAAAACAGCTACTTACAGCGTCTCAATCAACGGCAGACTCGGTTGGGATCAGTAAGCAAACATGAAATACTAGCGAAGTCCTGCTTCCGTTCATCTTGAAAATAAGTCTCAATCTACAGAATTTCGACACATAAATGCGAGATAGGAGTATAATTCAAAAATAGCTTGAACGATACGGCATTGAGACTGGAATTGACAAATAGAATGTGACAAAGGAGAACTTTAAAGCATTGTAATGGATGGACAATTCCAAGCGTGAAGTTGAGATGGAACTGTGCGACAATCCATTAGTCCTTACGATTTTTGGAATACTTTAAAAGTTTAAGACTCGTGAAAAATTCTGAACCTAAATAAGGACGGAAGCTCCGATTGACTGAAATGCTGTTCAAGCGCGGTTGTGTAAGGCTTGTGATCAAAAGCCTACTCGACTTAATTGAATGGTTGAAAAAGTTGCCGGGAGAGTGGGAAGTCAAAGTGCGCCGGATAGAGAGTCCCCAATGACTTTCAGTACTTGTTGAAAGCGGTTGCATCTTATTCTTTGCGAAATTTAGAAAAGTGTTTTCGTGATAGTCTGTTTGCTTTCAATCATGACACGATGTGCGTTTGCAGTCGCGTATGAGTTGGGAGTGAAATGCAGGACTAAGATCAAGTTGTATTTCGGGGTCGATGTGCAAACCTCGACTCGTAACAAATCGCCATTTACTCCGGTGCAATTCTGCCGGACATTCAAAGGAGAAGTGATTAGAGATGAGCAATCCAGAGAACACGCCGCAGAATCAAACCCCTGACGCCTCAGGGAAAGCAGCGCCGCCCTCAACCCCTCAGTTTGACTTGGGAGGTGTCTCAAAGCCCTCTCAAACCGTTCCGCAGTATACGCCTGTGCAATCGCCCGGCGTTCCCTCCCTGCAAGAAGTTGCGCCCTCCCAACCTCTCAATCCGGCAGAGGAAGCTGGCGGGGATCACGGGTTCGGGACTATCCCGTTGGATATATTGAACAATAGCTCTCGCCGCGCCGAAACGCCTACGTATGTAGCCCCGCCGCCCGTCAACTTGCCGCCAGGCGCAAGATTATCGCTAACAGGCGAAATCATCGAAGCCGACACCCCAAGTTCTCCTTCCGCAGGACACATGGGACAATCAGCCTCCATGCAACCGCCAATGGGGCGCCCCCAACCTCTCCCCGGCGCGCCGCAACCACCCGCACTTCCAACTCACAATGTTATTCGCCCTCAACCTCAGGTTGCTGAGTCGAAAGGCTCAGGCGGAGTTGTCGGAATAGTCGCGGGATTGGCTCTTGTCGCTGCTTTAGGCGTGGGAGGCTGGTACTGGTACGGGCATCGAACAAATCCCAAAGATCAGGCGAAACTTGTCTATACTGCGGCGTTGAAACAGGATTGGAAAACGGCATATCCGTTGTGCGCATTCAGCGCTGAGGGTAAAAAAACGTTTCCGAATGCCGAGTCCTTTGAGACAGTTTCCAAAGAAGGATACGATAAGCTCGCGGAGAATCCTATCTACGCTCAGGCGATCCAACAACTCAAAACGGCGGCGGACACCGCTACCGTAGGGGACCCGGTCACGAATGGAGATCAATCGGATGTACCGACTTCGTTGAAATTGAACTTACTTGGGCAGAGTTTGACCTTGAAAGGCACTGCTCATATGGTGAACGATGGCGGTATCTGGAAGTTGAACGTCACCGGTACGACAGCCCAGGAGTTAGCAAAAGTGAACGAAGATCTTGTGGGAAGGCCCTAAAATCGCAAATCGCAAGCTGTGAGCTGTTTCAAAGCAAAAGTAAGATTAATAGGAAGAGTTTGGGGGCGGCGGGATTCGAACCCGCACTGTAAGGATTTTAAGT
>JAYVOT010000196.1:0-2306 GCA_043757795.1 Chthonomonadaceae bacterium
TGGCGATACTGCCAACTCTTTCCAACTCAAATGGAACACACCCTGCTCATTTTTGAGATCAAACTCACCTAAATTCCAGTGCAGTAATTATTGGGGGACTCCGAATTCCACATTCAGTCAATAAATCCGGACGCTTTCAGTATTCGGATTTATTGACTGCGTCTCTATATTTGAGAATCAGCGCCGAATTCCGATGATCGGAAATTTGCTTGTGCGGAGATATTCGTTTCGCAAATAGAAGAGTTTGTTCAAGCGTAAGTCAATTTTCAGCGCCATGTGAATCAGGATCGCCTCTGCCTTGCATCCACTCAAGCGTTGAAGCTAGTCCGTCGTCTGACATCGTGCCTTCAAGTCACCCAGCCGCCCATTGCGCCGCCTGTTCAGCTCGAACAAACATTCCCGCCTCATAGGATTTTACGGCTGCCGGTCGATCCCCATTCCGAGCGTCTGCGTCTTCATAGTGCAACTTCCCCGTTTTGTCGTAAATTCGCGTCTCTTGATCTTTAATAGCGAGCTATCCTGCGAAATTTCGTTTCCGGGTGGGCGTATCGGATAGCTAACTGACCGGATTCAGGATGCAAATCAAGCGTGCCTCCTTGCGGTCGGGACAAAGGGTGTTTGTCAAGCTCGAACACTGTAGAATGGATTCCCGTTTGGAACAGAATGCGCGCGAGCGTCAGCCCTCCGGAATCGCCGCCAATGATCGCTACGCGATCAAGTTTGTTCATTAAAACCCTTTTTACTATTGATTGCATAAACGTCTGAAGCTTTTCCAATGAAGGACCTGCTCAGGATCTCGCCGCCATTTAATGCCGACGTGCCAATTCGCTCCTTGCAACTCCTCGGTCGCTCATATACTGCCGGGAATTCGACTGCGAAGCCAGGCTTCGGCAACGATTTTGAGTTTTCGAGGGGTGCTGACTCGCGCCCGTTGAGAATGCACGTCGAAATCGTTTCGAACGATGTCGTCTAGAATGCCCCTATATATCTGCATCATGATCAAGAGCGTCGGGCGTCCTGCCGCATTAACGAGCGGGAAGAGTTTTTGAGCTTGATCATAGTAATGAATCGCTCTTTCAGTTTCAAAGCGCATCAATTTAGTCAGACTTTCGCTTTTGACTCCGCGTTTCAAATCCTCTTCTGAGACTCCGAAGCGTCGCAAGTCTTCCTGCGGCAGGTAAATTCGATCTCGTTCCGCATCCTCTTTTATATCGCGCAGAATATTGGTGAGTTGGAATGCAAGGCCGCAGTCCTCCGCATATCTCACCGCCGCTCCTTCTTTGTCATCAAATCCCCAGACATGTATGCACGTGAAACCCACGATGCTTGCAACACGGTAACAGTATTGATGGAGTTCCTCAAAGGTTTCATATCGATTTTTAGTGAGATCCATTTCCGTGCCGTCGATGAGTTCGTGGAAATACCGAATAGGAATATTATGCTTTACAACCGTGTCGTGAAAAGCCGGCAATATCTCGTTCTCTCCATAATCGCCCGAAAACGCGCGATCAAGAGCCGTTCGCCACCGGGTCATCTCCTCCGCTTTCGTCATGCCCGCTGTCGCCGCTTCGTCGGAAACGTCGTCGCTGTATCGCATGAAAGCGTAGATGGCGCACATAGCCGCTTTCTTATCCGTGGGTAGAGTTAGAAAGGAGTAGTAGAAGTTTTTCGCTTGCGTCCTTGCGACATATTCGCAAAGCGCGTATGATTTTTCCAGATTTGGCGTCATATGTTTTGGTAGGGAGTAGGCGTGCGGCAGATTTGAATTTTGCGTTCATTCGATGCAAGTCATGGATTTCGCTTCAAGTTCGCAAAAAAGCGATTCAGAAGAATAGAAAACTGCTTGGACTTCGGGATACTAGGGCGGCGCGTGAGCGTATCGTAACCCTGCGACTCTATGAGTCTCAGAACTTCCTGTCCGCCTTGACTGAACATTTCTATATCGAGTCGGACACGCCTTTCGACAAGATCGCATAGTTTGAGACCGCGTATGAAAAGGTCTTGCGTATAATCTATTTCGTATTTTATCAGTTTCGCGTAGCCGGAAGAAAATTTCCTTGCGAACAGTTGCTCTTCAGTGACGCCGAAACGGGCCATATCTTCGAGCGGAAGATAGATTCTGTCTTTGTCCAGATCACGGCTGACGTCTTGCCAGAAATTCGCGAGTTGAAGCCCGGTGCATGTCAAATCCGAAAGGGCGAGTCGTTCCGCATCGTCGTAGCCGCAAAGGTAGAGAACCAACCTGCCCACAGGGTTTGCGGAATTTTTGCAATACGCTAAAACGTCTTCCATCGTTTGATAGCGCG
>JAYVOT010000197.1:0-2305 GCA_043757795.1 Chthonomonadaceae bacterium
GTCGGTTTCGGCTGTCGTTCATCCACAGGCTCTGCCGATGCGAAGACGGGGATGTGCGGTGCGGGGATGACAGGTTTCTCAATCGGCTTGATCGGTTCCACGGGCTTTTCAACAGATTTGATCGGCTCTACAGGTTTCTCAATCGGCTTTGCAGGCTCGACCGGCTTTTCGGCAGGCTTCACGATTTCAGTCGTTCCCGCCCCGCCGGGCTTCGTTTCGTTCCCGATCGCGCCCGGCGCAAGTTTCCCGCTGCCCTGCGCGACGCCGTCTCCCTGCCCGTCCGAGCTTTTGCTGTCACCCAAAAGTTTGTTGTGATCGTCCTGAGGCTTTTGAGTGTTCTGCGCGACCTGTTTCGGCGCGACGGCGGCGGATTTTTTCTGAACTTGCGCAGTCTTCTTCGTCTTTTCGGCTTTCTTCTCCACCTTTTCGTCAAGAGGGGGCGGCGGCACAAAAACAATCTGCGGACCCTGAAAAGTTTGCTGAATCTTTTTGAACGCTCCGAATTTGGCAAGCACAGGCAAAACCACGATGTGAACGGCGATAGAGACGCCGATGATTCGCATCAACAACGGATTTTTTTTGTTTCGTCTGCTCATTCTGTCGCCTCACTTCCTCTCAGTCGCGAAGGTGAATCGGCTGATGTCCGCGCGTCTTGATTCGTTCATCGCCGCGACCACCATCTCGAAGGGAACGGATTTGTCCGCGTTCAAAACGATGACGCTCTTCGGGTCGATGCGCATCTTCAGCAACTCGTCTGCAAGTCCTGCGAGCGCAACTTTTTTGGTGTTCAAATAGAACTCGCCGTTCGCTTGAATCGTAATCGTCACGTTCTGCGCCCGGCTCTCATTCGCGGTGGAAGCCTTCGGCAGCGCCACCGGAAGCCCCGCCTGCACCGCCATCGCGAGCGACGCCACCATGAAGAAGAACAGGAGAAACATCATTACGTCTATCATGGGAATGACAATGATCTCAGCCTCTTCAATCGACTTGCGTCTTGAAATTTTCATTCGTCTTTTTAAAGCCATCTCAATCTCCTTTATAGGGTCGGGTCGCCGACATCAGTCGACGCGACCGGTGAGGAAGTTGACAAGTTCGGCTCCGTAGTACTCCATGTCTTCAATAATTTTTTTGCTCTGTTGAGAAAAGTAGTTGAAGAAGATGAAGCCGATGATGGCGAGCGTGATTCCTGTCGCGGTAGAGATAAGCGCCTCGGAGATACCGCCAAGCACCTGAGTGGGATTGGAGAGTCCGGTTTTGGAAGCGGCGCGAAACGAGGAGATCATTCCTGCGATGGTTCCGAGGAGTCCGAGCAGAGGCGCGATGTTGACGATGGTCTTCAAGATCGGGAGGTAGAGTTCGAGGGCGGGAAGTTCATTGGATGCCTCCTGTTCCATCGCCATCTCGATCGCGTCCGCGTCTCTCTTCGCGTTCTTGACGCCCCTCGCGAACATTCGCCCGACGGGACCGCCGAAGCTCTGACAAAGCTCCATTGTTTTTACAATGTTTTCCGGTCCTTTGTAGGTTTCGCGAACCTGCTCAAGCAGCGCTTCGCCGTCTTTCGAGGCGCGACGCAGGGTGATAAACCGTTCAATGATGATAGCGATCAGAATGATTGAGGCGAGAATCAGCGGATACATCATGATCCCGCCGTTCTTGATGAATTCAAGTACTTGCGACATTAATAAAGTTCTCCAAAAAAATAAAGAATTCACTTCACGCAGTAGGTTGGAGGAACCTCAACCCGGCCCTCTCACTGCGCTAAGCGAGGGGCTACAGCAAACACGTTTCGCGGGTTGTCCGAATTTCATTTGAAACTGCGTAAAATAATTATTAGGATAAAAGGTATGTTAAAAGTGAATTGGGAACGCCGATGAGGCGCAGGCAAAAAGACGGCGACGAAATCGGAACCTGAGAGGAACTTTCGCCTCAGATTCGATTCAGTATTCGTCTTTTCGTTTGCTTAAAGGAAGATTGGAGGCGCTCTTGAGGAAGCGCGAACGGGTGCGGAAGCCCCAATAGAGAGGAGCGGACGAAGGTAGACGCAAGCGAAGTCGACTGGAACAGGCCAGACTTCACTTTGGACGGGTTCAATGGCTTGGTTCGCCTGCCATTCGCAGACAGCGCAAGCGTTTTTGGCGTTATGGATGGATTCGAAGACGGAAGAAGACTGCGTGCAGGATTGGGACATCGCGGCAGACGTGCGTGCGCCCTCGCCTTCTGCAGGAGAGTGCGAGTGCATGAGAACCCCGAACGTGCTGCAAAATAGGTAGAGCAGAACGAGGAGGGAAGCCCCTATTCGGTTGCG
>JAYVOT010000198.1:0-2295 GCA_043757795.1 Chthonomonadaceae bacterium
ATAAGCGTTGTAGAAGGCGGAGGTTTGAATGACCCCGTCAGCCCCGCTCTGTACCGTCCGGTTCGTCGTGTTGCCGCGAAGGTCGAAGGAGTAGTAGACCGTGCTTGCTGTGGTCGGAACCGCTGCCGGCGCCGCAACGCTCTGAGGCATCGTCGGTTCAGGCGGAA
Organism: Chthonomonadaceae bacterium; assembly: GCA_043757795.1. Classification (GTDB taxonomy): domain Bacteria; phylum Armatimonadota; class Chthonomonadetes; order Chthonomonadales; family Chthonomonadaceae; genus JAYVOT01. The sequence goes on from JAYVOT010000198.1 coordinate 168, forward strand.
CCCCGGTGTATTTGTAAGGAGCCGGTTCCTTTGCCGCTACATAGGTGTGGTTGAAAACATTCCGGGTATCGACCGAACTGCTCGAAGTTGACGCCGCCCCTCCGCTCCCAACCGAATTTGAGAAGGTAGTCCGAGAGAGCAGACCTTCCGGGCCCGAGGTGTTGAAGGCGCGGATTGTTCCAGTCTGGTCGAATTCGAAAAGCGGGACAGTCCCTCCCTCATAAAGATAGTACGTTCTTGTCCCTGCCGAATCCTGCTTCCACCTTCTCGAACCGTCGGAATAGTAACCCGCCGTGAAGACAGGAGTGTTTGGAGAGGCTGATGGCGCATAACTCGTCAGGTGATTCGCCTGGTCATACTGCGCGTTGTATATCTGAGAGCCGATCGGGGGAGCCCAACCCACGACCTGCGTCTGGTTCCCCGCATTGTCATAAGTCAGGTTTTGGAAATTATGAACCCCGTCATTATAGGACTTGAGCTGGTTCGCTTTCAAGGTATCGTAAGTCATGGCGATCCCGCCCTTGAAAGTGGTCATATTTCCAGCATTGTCATAAGCGAAGTTGGAGATGGCGCTTCCCTGTATCTCCTGCGTCACCTGATTTTTCTTGCCGTGCAGAGGGTCGGATTGATAGCTAGAAGAGAATGTCGCAGTGGAATAGCTCGGTATCTCGCTATTCATCGACTTCAAATTTCCAGCTCCATCATACATCATATTGTTGTAGTCGGAGAGTTCATGCCAGGCGCCGCCTTGCCAGATCGTGTTCTCATAGTTCGTCACCTGCCCTGATGTCGGGTTGAACGATCGGCTGATTCCCACAATGCCATTGGAATTCTCTTCGTAAGGCTGACCATTGTTTCTGTAGGACCAGTAGTAGTTCTCGTTATTCGGGTTCGTCAGTTGGGTCGGTCTGCTGTCGTTGTCATAGGTGTAGTTGAAAGCCCCTACCGGCGTATCTTTTCGAAACAACGCTCCGTTGTAGTAGTAGGTGTAGTTCAGAGTGAAGTTGAAGAACTGGTTATTTGTTGCAGGGTTCCTGTAGTAATGGTTGACTGATGTGACATTGTTGCTGTCGTCGTAGGAAGGATATTCGTAGTGATCGCCCTGTCCATCGATGATCAGAGACACTCTCCCGTAGCTGTCATAATACGCATAATCGGAATATGCAGGTGATGAACCAAGTGCAGTATAATCGATTTTCCTCGCTGTCTCGTTTCCTCCATCCCTGTTGAATGTAATGCCCACGCCATTAGTGGCAGTCATATGCATAAGATTGCCGCTCAAGTCGTAAAGATCGAAGAGAGCCTGGTTGCCGTCAGGATAGGTGATACTGGAAACATATCCTGCGGTATTGTAGGTATATTGAGTTGTCCCTCCGTTGCCGTCGACCAACGTCAAAGGGCGATAGAGCGCATCGTAGGTGCTGCCGCTTGGCTCTACGCTGCCGTTTGTCTGCAAAATCTCGTTTTCAGCCCCATAGGTTGGAATGACCTGATTCACCAGCACATGGCTCTCGTCATAGACAGATGTGCTAAGAAGCATTCCGCCAGGATAGACGCCATTGGCATCCCCGTAGACATACTCCACGGTTCGATTTCCAGATCCCGTCTGTCCGCTTTTCGGCAGAGAGGCCTTTGTCAATTGCCCGGCGATGTTGTATTCCGCGAGCGTGACGATTCCTTCGGCGTCCGTCGTGCTGATAGTCCTGCCTTGATTGTCATAACGAAAATGCGAAATATGTCCCATCGGCGATGTTGCTGTCAATGGTTCGCCAACTGCAGCGTTCTGAGAGTAGTTGCCGTCGTTCGTATAGTTGAGATTGGTTGTGAGCGTGTTATAGCCGTTTCCGACTACTGTGTAGCCATCTGAAGCGACAGAAGTAACATTCCCTAAATTGTCCCTGAGCGTTTCCACGCTCGTCCTGGCGCTGCTGTTGCTCGTCCCGGCCGCAGATGCGGTCACGTAGCTGGGTGTCGTAGGATTCTGAAAGTAGCCAAACGTGGTCGCCCCTTTGGAGCCTTCTTGGACGAGGGAGAGAGTTTTGTCGAAAAAATTAGAGTCTGGATTTCCCGTAAAGCAATCTAGATAGGTGTAGTATGTAGTCGCGCCAAACTTGCTCGTGCTGGAGAG
>JAYVOT010000199.1:0-2294 GCA_043757795.1 Chthonomonadaceae bacterium
ACAAGCGCTCTGGTCGAAATCTTTGTCGTGAGTGAGAAGGGGAATGCCCAAAAGCAGAGCCGTCGCCGCAATCCAGGCATCGCCTGATTCGAGTCTTCGTCCTGCCAATCTTGCCTCTTTCATGATGATCGCCCATTTGTCAGCAAGTTCATCAGTATACTCAAGAGTGGTGCAAGTACCTAGAAAGTCTTCCAATTCTCGCCTGCGTTGGCCGCCCCAATTTTTTAACAAAGCGCCAAAGCGCATTTCCGCAATAGTTTGGAAGCTAAGATAGACTCTGCTCCCATTAAGATGCTCCCGGTAAGCTGAAACTTCCGGCTTTTTCCTAAATATGAGACTTGCCACGCTTGTATCCGCGACATAGGATTTCATATTGGTTTCTCGCTAGCTAATTCACGACGCATGGCGCGATTTTCATAAATAGCTTCCATTATATCGTCGTCTTCTCCGTCTTCAGATTCTGAGAATGAATTCAACCGCACAATGTCTTCAAAGGTTCCGGAGCCGATTTTCGGGGGAATTAGTCCCGGAATTTCGGAGGCGATAATCGTTCCGTTTGAAACGGATTTGTCTAAAGGCAAGATGGTCAAGCGAACCTGATGGTCTGCAAACTGCTTCCCTTGTTCGCTCACTTCCGCCCAACTTCCCTCAATTATTTTAGGTGCGACCAGCGTCTTAGACATGATGTAAGCGCCTCCCTTTCATTGTCCGTGGGTCTCTACGTACATGGATTATACCACAGGCCCGGTAGCCTCGGATTCGATGCGCTTTCGATCCGAGGTCTCTATTCTATTTCGTTTTTCAGGTTATAGCGAGCCGCGTACTCCTCTAGACGCAGACGCCGATCAGATGGCTCATCGCTTTTCCAACTCTTGTCGGGTTGCGATGGGCACAAATCCTATTTCCAATCCCTTCGGCGGTTTCAGGATTAGCGCCGGGTCGATATTCGCCAATTTTCCGATTGTCGGGGGCGCAAGATAATTATGGTTTTTCGGCCAGGAGCGATGTATTTTTTCCACCTTCTTCTGCATACTCTCTCGTTCCGCATCCGTCAAATCAGCATTCAATAGAGCCGGCTGATCCGCAAACCGATACCAGTAATACGTCACGACGCTCCCATCGCCCAAATGCGCCTTGAAAGGTCCCGCTTTCGGGCCGGGAGTCTTCCAACTGCTCTTCTTATCGTCCGGAGTCGAGTAGGCTTCTTCGGCTTTTTCAACGGGGCGGTCCCATTTCAAGAGTTGCAGTCCAGTCTCTGCCGGGACTTTGTCCGGCGAGATCGGCGCCCACTGCGCCTTCTTTGGATCGTCCCCATCGACTAAATGGAAGTATTCGGGAATTGTGATCAATTTGCCGTCTTTCGTGCCCGTTTTGGTCGCATTAGCATAGTTCCATTGATATCCGAACGTATTTTGATCAAAAGTCTTGTCAGTCGCGAAAGCGTTCCATGCGATCGGAACTTTCTTTTCTTTTCCATTTTCTTCCGGACTCGGAGTACGGATTTCCCAGGTGGCGCGTCCGCGACCGGGGAAAGAACGGATTGACGCCCCGCGAGAATCGACTGCGCCGCTAGCGGGAGCGCCGCCTGCAAACCAGGTTTCCATCGAATCCCAGAGCGCGGTTTTGTTGTAGGCTGTGTCCTGATGCACGAGCGGAGAACTGCCATCAGTTCCGCGAGGAAACGAGGTGGGGGCGATTCGAGCGTAGGATTCCCCCTTAGAATCTACAACGACTTTGCAAGGGATGTACTGCGTCTCCATCTGAATCTGCCGGTTGGGATCGACGGGTCGGCTATCCAGAAGAAGCCCTGCCAGTCGCGGCTCTTTCACCGTGGCTTGCGACCAAAAATTGGGCAAAAAGAAAGCGACGGGCCCCTTGAAGTTGTTCGAGTTCAAAAAAAGCGTCCAACTATGATTGCCGGTAGGAATCTCTTTTCCGTTTGTGACAGACTTCGATTCAGTCAGCGGGAGCCTCAAATAGCCGTAGCCAAAGAGTTCGCCGCACGTTCCCTGTTTGAGATTCAATCCGTCTATCGGAAAAAGCAGCCAGGGGCTGAGCTGAGCGACCCCGTAGAGTCCCTGAGGCTTTTCCCAGGTTCCCCATCCGTGCGATGGTCCGTTTGCGATATCGGAGAAGTTGGGCCCGACCCCGCCCATGATGAATTTCGGCGTTTCGGTAGGGAATCGCGTATCTGTCCACCACCCCAACCCGCCCTCGACATCGGAGTACATGTCTTTCGGCGCGACTCCGTCGTATTGAGCGAACATCCATGTGCCCGGAAGTCCTGTTTGGAA
>JAYVOT010000200.1:0-2287 GCA_043757795.1 Chthonomonadaceae bacterium
CAAAGCGACAAAGTCTCATGAGTCCAGACCTCCCGGCAACACGACGGCTTTGACAACCCTACGCTCTTCCACATCCCGGAGAGCTGATTCAACGTCATCCAGCCCATATCTTTTTGAAATCATATCGGACCAACGCATTCTAGATTCGAACCTTGAGAGAATCTGCATCGCCCTGTGTACGTGCGAAAAATCGGAACCCCAGCAACCTCTTATTTCCAGATGTTTTTGATTGATATGAAGGTGAGGATTCAATTCGACGGTCCCGTTGTTAGTATACTGTCCGACTATGACGTATCGCCCTGCGTCTCGAGTCAGTTCGCAACCTTCCGCGACCGCCTTCGGAGAGCCGGTCGCTTCGATCACGATATCGGCGCCTCTGCCGCCGGTTGCATCTCTGACTGCCCTGATTCGCTCCTCGGATGTCGATTCAAAAACATCCATTGTCCAATCGGCTCCTATTTTTTTCGCCGCCTCAAGTCGGAGAGCCGGCGCGCCCAAAACTCCCACCCATCCGGCTCCGCTGAGCAGCGCAAGGGCGCATGCGCTTAGTCCTACAGGTCCGCTTCCTTGAATCAGCACTCGGTCGCCAAGTTGAATCTTCGCCAATTCAATCGCGTGAACTGCGGTCGGAAGTCCGCACCCCGCTCCGATAAAAGCGTCGGCCGAGACGTTCGAAAGAAGAGGCAACACTCGAGTTCCGGGTCGAAGATAGATGTATTCCGACCATCCTCCCGCTAGTCCCGGCTCAGGCTCCGCACCGAAGGTAATGCCGTACACTTTTCGCTGAGAGCAACGCGTCGCGGCCTTTGATACCAGACAGTTCCAACATGCTCCGCAAGTTCCATGAACGTCTAAAAACGTGACGACATCGCCGTTTTGAATAGGGTTGCCGTCAACATCTTGTACACAGCCGCCTATCACTTCAACTTTTCCTACGCTGACATGACCCGGAATAAGGGGATAGGGGACGCCTGCCAACTTGCCGTGCCACAGATGAACGTCCGTTCCGCAGACTTCGGACGCAATGGTTTTTAATAGAATTCCGCCTGACTCAATTTCCGGAATTGGATAGTGTCTGATCTCAGGCGGAAGCTCCGGCATAGGCATCACTGCAACGCGCGACATCTCCATCAACGATCTCCTTTGTACTCAGCCAATAGCAGCGCGATCTTCGCTTGAGCCGTTCTGCAGACTGAATTTTTTGCGAGGTGATTGTTCATAAGGATTGAGAATATGAAAATCTCGCCGTCTTTTGATTTCACAAAGCCGGTGAGAGAACTGACGTTTCCGATATAGCCGTCCTTCGCCCTCAGGTTGCCTTGCAAGGCGGTTTTGTTTCCGAACTGCGCTAGAGTGCCGTCAACTCCGGCGATAGCGAGAGAGTCGTACAAAATCGGGAAATTGGGGCGTTTGTAGTACCACGCGAGCAATTTGACATAGTTTCTCGGCGAGACGTAGTTGAAGCGAGATAAACCGGACCCGTCCGCCTGACTGATGCGAGTCGTGTCCATTCCTATTGTCCCGAACCAATCTTTTGCGACTGAGATTCCGTCTTCCCAGGTTCCCTTGTTCTTTTTAACTGCTCCGATCGTTTTCATCAAGCACTCCGCGATAAGATTATCGCTCGGTTTGTTCATTTGAATCAGGATTTCAGAGAGTGGGACGGAGGTACGCTCCGCCAGAATTTCCGGGTCATCTGTCGCTGTCAGGGGCGCAATCTCATCGTCATCGAATTTTACTCCCAGTTTTTTCAGGGCTGTTTGCATTAAGGTTGCAGTAAATCTGGGAGGGTTTTCGATTGTGAGCGTTTCGGACGGAGATTTATCCGATGCGATATCGAGAGGAAGCGAACCGGATACCACTATCACGTTTTGACCGCGCAGTCTATCGAAAGTGAGCGAGTTCTCACTTTTTCGCTTTCCGGTGCGCGCTCTGTTTTGGACCGCAAGGTAGGGCAGAGGCGGGGTGATTTCGATTTTTACGGGATCGCCCGCTACGGCTCCCGGAGAGGCAGTCGCTTTAATAATATTGTGATTGACGTTTAGTCCGGAAACTTCAGCAGCGTAGTAGGAAGAGAGATCATCGGAAGCCCAATCGTTGCCGATCCAATTTCTGTCAAAACGAGAGTCGTCAAAGCCTAATTTGCCCCTAACGCGCTTGAGACCTGCCGCCTTCGCTTGTTTGGCAAGCGCATCCAAATCTTCAAGCGATAGGATAGGGCTGCCCGAACCTTTGAGAATGAGATCGCCTTGCAAAGTACCGGCTTCACTGAGTTTGCCGTTTGTCA
>JAYVOT010000201.1:0-2285 GCA_043757795.1 Chthonomonadaceae bacterium
CAACCCAGCCCTACTCGAATTTGCCGATTCGGAAGGAATGCTGATCGTGGAAGGCGGGCGTCCGGCAAAAGAAGGCGGAACTCTTGAGGAGTTGCGGGGCTTGATAGAGCGGGACCGCTCTCACCCCTGTCTATTCGCCTGGGATGCGAGGGGTGTCGATGAGAAGGAGATTTCAGCCCTGCGGGCGCTCGATTCTACACGTTTTTTCTTGACAGGAGATTTCCGCAACCCCAAACTAATTCTTCCCGGCTCAGGGGAGCCGGAGTATCTGCCGATTCCAAAGGGTTTGACGCCGAACGAGTGATTAGCTCAGGCTGCGTTGATATCCGGTTGGGAGTCGTATCTGCAGAAAAAATCGGGCATCCCTTGTCGTAAGAGTCCTATAAGCTCGGCAGATGAATGGAGTCTTGCGAACAATGGATGCAGGGATTGGGATTATATAGAGAGTAAATCAGTTGCGTATTTGTCGTTTCTCGCATCCGTAGTGAGCGAATTTGTTTGTCGGATCTTTCCAACTCCCGTCAGTCTAGAGGAAGCGACTTGATTGAGCGGTACGTTTTGCAGTACCCGAATAGGTCGGAATTGGAGGTGAAAGTTTGAAGCTAAATCGAATTTTGATCGTTGTTTTGGATGGGGTGGGAGCAGGCGAGGCGCCGGATGCCGCACTCTATGGCGATGTCGGGAGCGACACGCTTGGCAATACTTCGAGAGCTGTAGGGGGATTGAAACTGCCTACAATGGGGAGCCTGGGTCTGGGCAACATCACGCCGATCCTGGGCGTTCCAGCGACTCGAAAGGCATTTGGCGGGTATGGGAAGATGCGGGAGGCGTCGCCTGGAAAGGACACGATTACAGGACACTGGGAAATGGCGGGCGTCGTGCTGAAAAAACCTTTCCCAACTTATCCGAAGGGGTTTCCCGCAGACTTAATTCTCGCTTTTGAGAACTTGATCAGCAGAAAAACTCTGGGAAACTACGCCTCCTCCGGCACAGTCATTTTGCAGGTATTAGGCGCGGAACATGTTCGAACCGGTTGCCCTATAGTCTATACTTCGGCGGACAGCGTCTTTCAAATCGCAATGCATGAGTCTGTCATTCCGATTGATAGACAATACGAGATTTGCGAGATCGCTCGAAAACTGTTAGTTGTAGAGCATGAGGTCGGGAGGGTCATCTGCCGCCCTTTTATTGGCGAAGCAGGGAGCTACAAGCGAACGGAGCGGCGAAAAGATTATCCGGTATCAGCCCCAAAAACAGTTTTGGATTCAATGCGGGAGGCTGGGTTGGCGGTTCATGCCATAGGAAAAATCTATGAAATTTTCAATGGACGAGGGGTTTCGAGTTGGGATCGCACTACCAACAACGCGGATCACATTTCGGCGCTCATAGCGGCTGCGAAGTCGAACGAATCTTCTTTGATCTTTGCGAATCTGGAAGACTTCGATATGCTCTATGGGCATAGAAACGACCCGAAAGGAATGGCAAATGCTCTTGAAGTTTGGGACTCAGCGTTGCCGGAAATTTTGGCAGCCTTGCGCCCGGGAGACTTGCTACTGATCACTGCCGATCACGGCAATGATCCGACGACCGCCTCCACCGATCATTCTCGGGAGTATCCTTTTCTGCTCGCTTTTGGTCCCGGACTTCGAGAAGGAGTCGATCTTGGAGTTCGCTCCACGTTCGCCGACATCGCCGCGACGGTGCGAGATTCGTTTGAACTGCCGCCAGGCGAGAATGGGAATAGCTTTATCGGGGAATTGCTCCAAACTCAATCTTCGTAGTCCCAATAGCTGACATAGATCACGCCTTCGCTCAGTTCCACCGGGAAGACCGGCAGTCCGTAGCCCCCGACCGTCAGGCAGTCGCCGCTCTTAAGGTCAAATCGATACCCGTGTCGTTTGCAGACCACAGCGCCCGCTTCAACCTCCGCCCCTTCCAATGATGCGTTTTGATGCGGGCACAGGCTTCCCACCGCGAACCACTTTCCGCCGTTATAGAAAAGCGCGCACTCTTCGCCTTCTCCTAAAGCCACGACTTGCCCGGTTGCTTTGCTGAATTCCGACTCGTTTCCAATTGCGACCCGGACTTTTTTCATGTTCCTTTTTCAACATTGACTAGCATGTTTCGTGTCCTTTTCAAAGCGCCAGGATGTTCCGGGTTACCTTTAAGGCGATCAATCTAGCGCATACGGATATTTCAAGGTGTCAAAATTGCGCTTCATTGGCGCTTGTTCTATCCTCCCAACTGACTCATGTTTCGTCCCACAGGAGCCATTCCGTCCTCCA
>JAYVOT010000202.1:0-2281 GCA_043757795.1 Chthonomonadaceae bacterium
AGTCCTACGGGCAGGCAAGTCCGACTCATGTCCGAAGGACATACGGCGCGAAGCGCCACCGAGACCGTGACTTTAGTCATGGGATTCAAAAGCGCTCTCAAAAAAATTATTTGGTCGTCAGGTCTGCGTAACATCAGTTAATTAAACGAATAAAATGAATGAGCGTTCTCCGGACATGAGAAACGCCGAAGGCGTCTTTATTCACTGCATCGTTGTGAATCGTCACATCGGGCAGAGCCTTTTTTCAAATTTGTGCGGGGTGTTTTCATTTCAATACCCGGCTAAGCGCAGAGCGCTTCCCAACCCCGACAACCCAAACCCTGAATATCACGAATCGTGTGTTTTCAACACACGGACATTTCGTCCTACGGAGTGCGTAACATGAGATAGTTAGTCAAATAATCAGTCGAACTTGAAAAAATAGAGGACGCATGGTTTATCGGGAGTGACGCCGCCGAAAAGCGTGACTATTCCCGGTTTACCTCCGTTTTTCGGGTCGTCAAGCGCCACATCGTATGCGGTGCCGGGAATCTGAGGCGTTCCCCAGGATTCTGTCCCGGTCTCAATGTTTCTGATCGTCACTGAATAGGCTTTGATGCCCTTATAAATCAACTTCGGTTTCTCAGGATTGTCCGGGTTTTTGATCAGATCAAAATCCTTTTGGGCTTTGATCTGATACAGATACAGTTTGTTGATTTTGGGCAGAGTCCAAAGCCCCATCGCACTCCCTAAGCTCATATCCGCAGGAAATCCCATCTTCTCAAAGAAGTCCGAGTCAGCGTGCATGTCCCGCCAAACTACCTCTTTCGATGCCGGAGGGTCGGTCGGGTTGGAGAGCCAGTCGCCTGCCGCTTCGGAGTTGACTGTCCATGAGGTCACTTTATCGGGAGAGTCTGCAAGGAGCAAGCGTTCAGTTCCGTCTTTTTGGCGCGTGATTCCAAATATTGGCAATCGCTTTGATGAGCCGCGGCGGGTATAACTTTTCCCGTTCCAAACCCACAGCGCGTCCTCAGTCACGATCTGACACGGTTTATTCTTTCCCCCGAACTTCCCCGCCGCCAGTCGATTTGGGCTGCCCTTTACCTCAGCTTCGAACTCAAGAACGAACTTCTTGCCGTCCCACTGTCTGATTTTCAGGATTGCGGCATTCTTTTCATCCGGTTTTTGATGAAGCGAGACAAGGCGAAGAGAGCCGTCGCCAGTGATGTCCGCTACGACCGCCCTTCTTGGAGAATCCGTGAACTCTTCCCTCCACTCGTATGTCAACTGCGGAGCTTTTGCGGATACGACCGATTTCTCCACAAAACCGGCGAATGTATGGTTATGAGAGCCATAGTAGATTCCATGTTCGTTCCGCTCAGTGGGAAACTTTTTTCCCGTGCTTGCATCGATCTTGCCCGGGTTCGAGTTGTTGTGGCAATATTGGCAGGCTCGACCTTCTCTTTCCGCGTATTCAGGTCTTGCCATAGCGATTTTTGGGACGAGAAACGAAATAGCCGAAAGAAGGACGAACATTGGAATGAAACGATTATTAAACGACATTTTAAAAGTCTCCGGGTCAGCCCAGCCTTGAACGCCAGGGTCGTAATTGCGAAGTCAGTGTAAAAAAAGATTTGTGCGGGAGTGTAATCGGCAGGGCAAGTGACGTGAATATGTCCTTGTTCACGCGCTCAGACGCCGAGATGAAGACGGATTCCGACCTGATAGAGAACGAAAGTGACGACCCATGCAAGCCCCGACATATACGCGAGTTGAAAAATGGGCCACTTCCAGCCGTTCGTCTCACGGCGCACTACAGCGAAAGTGGACATGCACTGCATCGCAAGCACATAATATACCATCAGACAAACTGCTGTCAACGGAGTGTAGGCGTGTTTGCCCGTTCGCGGGTCGATCTCGTCTTGCAACCTCGTTTGAAGTTGCTTGTTTCCTTTTTCCTCTGCGTCTTCCACGTTGTAAACCGTCCCCATCGTCGCGACGAACACTTCCCTCGCAATGAACGAAGAGGCGATGCCCACGCCGATCTTCCAATTGAATCCCAGAGGAGTCATCACAGGCTCGATGATATGCCCGATTCGCCCGATGTAGGAGTTTGAAAGTTGCTCCTCAGGCGAAACGCCGGGGTTTCGTGGATAGTAGGACAGGAACCAGACAACGACGGAAACCGCCAGGATGATCGTCGCCGCTCTGCGAACGAACAGACCGGCTCGCTCCAACATCTGCAACACGACCGTCTTGAAGGAGGGAAGCCGGTAGGGAGGCAACTCAAGCAGGAACGAGG
>JAYVOT010000203.1:0-2280 GCA_043757795.1 Chthonomonadaceae bacterium
CGACGGAACCCCAATCTCGATTCTATTCGCTGTATCTCTACTGCGATGATCTCAGCGGCGTCGAATACGCGGATTCGAGAGCGGTTTTCAGGGAGAAAATCAGAACGATTCATACGCCTATTCCGATTTTCCGAGAGAAGACATTGACAGGTTGGAAGAATCTCGGGGCTAAAAACTACGAACTCGACCGCAATCTGAGCGAAAACGCTTATAAACTTGGGGACGACGATCCCGGCGCCGCTTTAAGCTTGGCAGTTCGCCACATAACGGATTCTTGGCGCACCGGCGATGTCGAACCGCTTTCAAAACATCTTCTTCGTAAAACTCGTTTGGCGATTATTCTAAACGGCAACTACCAATACTCCATGGATGCCGGAGATTTTCTCTCGTTGACGCGCACCGCTCTTTCATCAGCCTCAGATCTGCAGTTCATCCCGGACCATCTCATCCGCAAATCTGACAAGACTTTCGTACTGACAGGACGTCACCTTTTCAAAGACAAATCCGGCGGAGATAGAACTGTCTATTTCAGCTATGTTTTGCAACTTTCGGGAGACATCTACCTGATCTCACAGCTCTCGACTGCACCTGACCGCCTGTAGTCGACAGGCTGTTTCGAAATCAACATCAGTTCGTTTTAGAAAGACCCATATGAGTAATACCTGCGTTTTAAGCTCCCCGTTAAACAACCCTGACCTTTCCGTCCTTCAGTCGGCAGACATGAACAACAGTCATCATTATGACCCTCACCTTCTCAAAAATCATGTCCGAATACTCGCTGAAGAAGGATACCTCGTTAGAGAAAAAGTTATTTTCGGCGAAAAGCTGGAACGACTCCGCGATGCCGTCGATGAAGTCTCAGCGAAAGCGAGAGTGAATCAATTTTCCGAAAGAAGCGGTTTCGGAGGCTTGTTCGTGAGGAACCTTCTCGATCAACATGAAACGTTTCATGAATTGCTTGATTTTGCTCCAAACCTCACCCTGGCGCGGGCGGTTCTGGGAAATAGGTTGCAGATACACGCTTTCTTCATGAGGGTCGCCTACCCTGAAATGAAAAATCAGGAAGTAGCCTGGCATTTTCATCAGCGCCTCGAAACTAATGCTACTCGAAATGCAGGATTTCATCCGATCGTATTGGACTACCTCTTATACCTCGATGACGTCACTCTTGAAAACGGTCCACTTGCCGTCGTTCCGCGCAGTCACCTTAGCCAATCGCAACTCGCTCCGAGGGACTTTAGCGACAAGCCGGGACAAATTCTTCTCACTCCAAAAGCGGGATCCTGCGTTACGATGCAGGGCGCAACCTGGCATCGAGCGCTTCCTACGCTTCCCGGAAGCGCAACGCGAAGAGTGTTGATGATCGCTTATAGCCCGACTTGGATGCAACAGGTGGATGTGCCTGCCAGCGGACTTTCGAATTCGCTCCGAGCTTCCGAGAACAGGAATATTCAGGAACTGCTGGGCGCAAAAACCGCTAAATAAGTTTGGCGGTTCTGTCCCCAATATTAGGAATCGTCGTAAAGTGATTTTCATTATTTCCCACTACCAGCCGGAAGACTTTTCAGCGATCATATCGCTCATGAAAGAGGTTCTTCCGGCTGAAACTATTTCTGAAGCGTCGTTTGCAAGGCGCGTCTTTCTCGATCCCAACTTTCTACCGGAGGGTTTCCTTGTCGCGAAGAATAGGGCGGGAAAAATCTGCGGCTTTCTGCTTTCCATCATGACATTGGACTCAGATGGAAACTCTTACGCCGAAAAAAAAGGCTGGGTCACTCTGTTCGCGGTAGCGACTGACTGCCGAAAAATCGGTTTAGGCTCGAAACTATTTGAAATCGCGGAAAGTCGGTTGAAGTCAAAAGGAGCTTCGTGCGTCCTCATCTCCTCTTATCCTCAAGGCTACTGGACACCCGGAGTCGATGAAAGCCTCTACCCGGAAGCGCTCAATCTCCTGTTGAAACGCGAGTATGAAGTCGTTTCACGCCCTCTTTCCATGTCGGTTGAACTCAATGCCGAATGGCAAACTCCCGAATGGGCGCTGGACAAAATGTGCAAGGCAGAAGATTCAGACGTCCGGATCGAGGCATTTTCGCCAATTCACACTCCTGCGATTTTGGACTTTTTGAGTTGTGAGTTCCCCGGAGATTGGGAGCGTCATTTGAAAGAGACGATTCGAGATATTTTAAGCGGGATCAGACTGTTTGAAGAGATTCAACTTGTCTTTGACAGAAATGGACTGATAGGTTTCGCGCAAACCGAGGGCGAACGGTTCGGGCCTTT
>JAYVOT010000204.1:0-8355 GCA_043757795.1 Chthonomonadaceae bacterium
TTTTAGTCAGTTTGGATCCCCCTTCGGGATTGGCGTAAATTGGTATTCGCCTCAGCATAACTGCTTCAAATAGTCCGCTCCGTACGTACACGCAACCGAGGAGAACTGAATGAGCTATTCGTGAACTGCAGCCCGCGCAAGCTCACGAGTAGCTTTCAATTTCAAACATCCATTAAATTCAAGCCGACGCTCTCGGAAGCGGCTAAAATTTTCTCGAACGCCGCATGCATGAGATTGCTCTTTTTCACCTCCTTGACAGTCTATCACGGATGAAGTATGATAAAGGATAGTAAAAGAGCTTTATAAACCGTTCAGGACTTTTATTTGAATAGGGAGGGTGTTTTACGATGAAATGTCAACGTTGCACGGCGGATGTGCCCGCCCAATCGCGTTTCTGTCTTCGTTGCGGGAGTCCTATCGAGATTCCAGCGCCGCCCCCCAACGCCCAACCGAGCGGCGCGTTCTCTCCCCTTCAGACTAAACGACCCAATAACAAGCCCTTGATCTTCACTATCGCTGCGTTGGCGTTGGCTCTCATAGGGTTAGGAGCTTACGTCGTTAACGGGCAACTGACTCAGCGGGCGGGAGCCGATGCGAACGGAAAACTGGTGCAGGCTTCCGGAAACAACTCCAACAGCGCTCTTGTGCAAGCTCCGGGAAACAACGCTCCCGGCGCCCCTGTGCAAGCTGTCGGCGAAGTCGCACCCCCTCCCCCCGTCCAAGCAGTGGGCGATGTCATCGACGTCTCCGCTATCGACGACTATTTGAAATTCGTCAAACAAGTCGAAGCGAGCAAACAGCGCCTCCTCCATGATGAAGATCGCGACGTAAAAGTCATGATTGACACTATTCCGGCAAAACTCTTGAAGGAGGCGATGCGCGGGACGGACGATCAGGGAGTATCCGGCGATCCGAACGTCAAAAACATCACTGCCGACATCACCTCAAAGAAAATTTCCGACATCGAAGGAAACTGGAATCAACTTTCAGCTCTTTTTCGTCAGCGAACCCCGCCGCAAGCCTGCATAGAGTTGCGAGACAAATATCTGAGTCATCTGGGCAGAGTTCAGGCGCGGATCGTGAAGGTATACGCTTTGATGAGCAAGATAAACTCCGATCCGCAAAGCGCGCTTTCGGATTTGCGCGGAATGGAGAAGTCGAACAGCGATCTTGATAACGACGGGAAATCCGCCGATAACTCGCTTGGAGAGATCTGTTCAAAGTATAAGCTCACGAAACAGTTCGACATTAAAGGCGATGAAAGCGGAGGCGGCGACGGCGCTCTCACCGGCATGGCTGGAATCTTAGGACAGTAAGCGGAAAAAAGGATTGGAGAACTGTTTGAAAATCACGACTTGCAAACCCGTCGCTTTTGCGGTTTATGCGGCGATCCTGCTGTCGCTTGCGCCGAACCATGCCTTTGGACAAGTCAAATTCTCCATGCAAACGCGTGCGGAGGCGACTGATTATCGAGAAACTTCGCACTACTCCGACGTGGTCGCTTTCCTCTCGAAATTAAAATCTGATGGAGCGCCGATTACGCTGACTTCTATGGGAACAAGCGCTGAAGGACGGGATATTCCGCTTGTTATTGCGGCGAGACCGATGGTTGCGAACGCTGACGAAGCTCGGAGACAGGGAAAACTCGTCGTCTATCTGCAAGCCAATATCCACGCAGGCGAGGTGGAAGGCAAAGAGGCGACGCTCATCTTGTTGCGTGAATTGGCAAAAAGAGATCGGTTCCACTGGTTTGACAGGCTCGTTTTGCTGGTTGCGCCGATATACAATTGCGACGGCAATGAAAAATTCGGATCCAACAAAATCAACCGCTCTCATCAGGACGGGCCTGATCCGGTGGGAGAGCGCGCGAATGGACAGGGGCTCGATCTGAATAGGGACTGCATTAAAGCGGAGACGCCGGAGATGCAGGGGGCATTGAAAAACGTTTATGCGCTCTGGAATCCGGACGTAATGATGGACCTGCACACGACCGACGGAACTCGACACGGCTTTGTTTTGACCTACTCTCCCTCACTGAACCCAAACACCGACGCTGGAATCTTGGCTTATGCCCGTGACCGTCTCCTTCCCGATATTCGATCTCGAATGCGCAAATCGGACAAAATGGAGCTTTTCGACTACGGAGACGTTCAACAAAAAGAGGGTGAACGCGTCTTCGTGACTTTCGGCGAAGAGGGTAGATACGTCACGAATTACGCAGGGTTGAGGAACCGGTTCGCTATCCTTTCTGAAGCCGCAAGTTTTCAGCCCTTCCAAACACGTGTTCACGCCACTCTGCGCTTCGTCCAGGAGGTTTTGAACGCGAGCGCAAGAAACTCCGGACATATCAAGGAGTTGATTCGCGCCGCTGACAAAAAAGTGAGCGAACTTTGCAAAGACCCGAAAACCGTTCCGGAACTTGGCGTTCGGTTCGACTTCGATGTGCGGGCGACAGAGGCGATTCCGTTGGAAAAAACTCGTCCTGAGAAAGAGATTAATCACCGGAAAGCCCCCCTCGATACGGATATGGAGACGATTCAACTGCCTGTCTACGATCGCTTCAAGACGACTAGAACTGCTCGTTTCCCTACTGCTTATCTTGTGCCGGAGAAGTTTACCGGCGCCATCTCATTGATGAAATTGCACGGAATCAAATTTCAGAGCTATTCCTCAAAGCCGGAGGCATTCGAGCGCTTTCAAATGACCTCCGTCACGCCGGCTCAAAGTCCGTTTCAAAAACATTATCTCACTCGGTTGGAGGGTAGGTTCCGCAATCTCCGCCAAACGCCTCCTCCGAACATGATTTTGGTACCGACTGATCAACCTCTGGGAATTCTTGTCTTTCACATGTTGGAGCCGGAGAGTCTGGACGGATTGGCTGCGTGGGAGCTATTGGGCGAGCCTTTGAAAGGCGGCGATGATTACCCTATTCTCAAGCTCTTCTAACTAGATCATTTAAATCAGGTAAACTGTCTCAAAGGAGATGATTCATGAGGTTTCAAAACACTATGGCGGTCGCGATTTTAGTCGCATCCGCCTTTTTTTGCCTGTCTGCGAATACGGAAGCGAGAGAAAGAAAGGCGGAAAAAAAGCGCGCTCCTCGAGGCATCACTGTCCAGATTTTGTCCCGAAGCGGCTTCATAGGAGAACGTTTGGTTTCAAACGACAAATTGACAGTGAAAACCGCCGAAGGCGTCCGAACCGTGAATCTCCGGGATTTGCTCTCGATTCAGTTCGGCGCGCCTCCTGAATCGGACGAGGCGAAAAGGATTTCCAAAGGTTTGCTTGATGTGAACGGCAAAGAGCGAATTGCAAGAGAGAAGGCGGTGGAAGAGCTTTCCAACATAGGTCTTCCTGTGCTTGGACCATTGCTTGACTCTGTCAAAGACACCGACTTGCGCGAACCGGCTCCGCTCTATCATCTTTTTTCAAGAGTCGTTCCCGGGTATGCGGACGACTTGAATCGTACTTTAGACATGATTCGCATGTCGAATGGGGAAACGTTTCGCGGGACAGTCACGACTGCTGAAATCAAATTTGACAGCGCCGATGACTCAAAAGTCTCTTTGCCTCTCGCGCAAATTCGACGAATCGCAGTGAGAAGGTCCGTTGTGGAACGAACTTTCGAGCTTCATGCATTGAGGCATTGCGTTCAGTTGGAGTTTTTGGATAGCGGAGTAGGAATCGCGGCAAAGTCTCAGGTCGAAGGAAAAGCGACAGGTTACGTTCGCCTTTCATTCAATGAGGACGGTTGGAGTTCGGGACCGGAAGGTAAATCCGAACCGGGGCCGAGGCACTCAGACTTACTGACGGAAGGATTTTCTTACGGCGCGCTTGTCGGGCGCGTAGGAGCCGCAGGAGCGCGATGGTTCGCAGGAAAGAGCTTTCAAAAGAGCGATTTCGGGGTTGGCAGGCTCTACTTCGCTGTGAACGACAACGATCATTGGCAGAATAATATCGGAAGCTACAGAGTGAAACTGCGAGCAACGAACGCCTATGATCTTGGAGACCCGCAGTAGCTATCGCTTAAAAACTCATATTGCGGAGAGAGGAGTTGAGTATTCAAGTTGCTGATGCGAAAGACTGAACTTTCATCCTGATGGAAATGTTCTTTACCTCTCATCCGTTGTTTTTTTCAATGGCGCTAGAGCGATTGCGAAGGGTGAATAGCGCGACTTCCGGGGTCGAATTGATACGAAATGGAATTAGCACTTGCCCGATGCCTCGGTTGACGTATAGTTGCGCCTCCTTCAATCGATACCATCCTGCTTTGTAGTGTTTCGCTCCGATGCGCCGCACCTGCGTATCAACAATCAGGGGCAGATTCACTTGCCCGCCGTGAGTATGCCCTGCAAGAACAAGCCCGTTTCGATCCGCAATTCGCTCTGCAACGACTGGATTGTGGATCATTGTGACGGTAGGGTTCGTTGCATCAATTCCCTCAAACGCCCTATCAAGATCGATTTCGCCTTCGCGGTCATCGTCGATGCCTGCCAAAACAAGTCCGTTCAAAAGCGCGACGTTTTTGTTGATCAAGAAACGAATCCCTCTCTTCGACATTTGAATCTTCACCTGCTCTGAGTCGGATGTGTAATCATGATTGCCAAGTATCGCAAAGACGCCTAGCTTCGCTTCCAACGGAGCGAGCAGTTCAGCGCACGGTGCGATGTCTTTACTGTTGAAAGAGACGAAATCTCCTGTTATCAAGATCACATCCGGCTGCAATTTGAGAATAGTCGCCACGGCAACTTCAATCACGCTGTCCGATGTGGTGGAGGAACGATGAATGTCCGTCAAATGCGCGATTCGAGTCCCGACGGCTGAGTCGGGCAACCCTGGCAAATGGACATCGTGAAAAGTCGTCTCTATTTTGGGATGTTTCGAGAAGTAGTTGGGCAAAAAAAGTTTCCCGGCTTAGGTTAGCTTTGATAGAAGCGCGTACCGAGAGATTGCATCACAGGAAAAATTTCCTGGCAAACATCGCTTCCCGCCGTTTGCGAATGGTACAAAATACAAAAAATGCTTTTTGGCGTTCTCTCGCTCTTAAGACGCCTATTCATCTGAAGGGAGCTTTCAGTATCAGGTTTACTTCCCGACTTCAGCGCTTTGATCTTTTTCAATATCGGCTTCGATTTGCGTTTTCTCTATTTTAATGGATTCAATTCGCTCAAGCGTATTCAACTTCTTGCAAGTCTCCGCCAATTGATCGAGTACGTTCAAGTAGAGTTTTTGGTAGGCGACGCGCTTTTCAGGGGAACGCACTTGATTGTAGTAACCGTGTCGACCGCCCCAATAGCTTCGGATTTGCCCGTGAGCGATGGAGTACTCGTCGTAAGCCGCTTGCCAATTGGATTGCGAGAATGCTATGTCTGCAATTCCGGCATGAGCGAAGGCGAAGTCCATTTCTTGCAATTCCGGCATAGCCCGGACTTTGCCGTAAGTTGACGATTCCAGAGCAGTCATTATCTTATAAGTCTCGTTAGCCTCCAAGTTTTTCCCGGCGTTTCGATAAGATTCCGCTAACGCGCGAAGCGTTTGTAGATTATTGGGGTCATGGAAACGAGACTTTACGAAAGCGCTTTCCGCCTCGTTCCATTCTTTTTTAGCGGAGTGGAACTTGCCAAGCAGATAAAAAGTTCTTCCAGAGGGGGACAGTTCAGTCGCCTTTTGAAGTTCTGCAAGGGATTCAGCAGGGTTTTGTCTGAGAAGTTGCGAGAGGTATAAGTGCGGTTCAGGGTCAAAAGGATCGAAACCCGACGCGGTTCTCACCGCTTCAACAGCTGACTCAGCAGAGGACGCAGTCGAAGCCGCAGAGGTGTTGAGTCTGTCTTGAAGAGTGGAGTTCCCGCGCCAGAGAAGGAAGACTACAAGCGCAAGCCCGATAAATCCGAACTCTTTTCCCAGGAATTTCGGGGTGTGCGTGGAAAGCGGTGCGATGTGTCGAGCGACTGCGATAAGCAATCCCATCACGATTCCAAATGTGAGAAGGGTAGCGATGAGGTACCAATTCGAATCCAAGAGCGAGTGGATCATCAATCCGGCCACGGAAGCGAGAAGTCCGCACACGGCAAGTTTGGGGGACTCGATGGAGATTACGCGTTTGCTCGTCTCCAATTCAAGCGGATCGCCTTCATCAATTGACGATTCATTCTCAACGATTGTTTTGGGATTTAAAAAGAGATTATGGACTGCAAAAGCCGTAGCGGCGGCAACTCCGGCTAGGAAGAAAAGTATCCCTGGAAACCCGGTCTCGCTCGCGAGTTGAAGGTAGCCGTTGTGCGCTTGAAAGGTGAAATCAGTAACGGCGTATCTAGGGTAGGCAATGTGATAAGTCCCGATTCCGGTTCCGAAGATCGGGTTTTTTGCGGTCATATTCATCGTGCCGATCCAGTTGTATTTGCGAAATTCGCCGGAGTGAGCCTGAGCGTCTGACGCCGATTTGATTCCGGAAGCAATGTTTGCGCCGCTCTTATCGGAACTGTCCTGAATAGATACGCGGCTGAGGGTTGGGGTTCTCCCCAAAAACGCACCCAACATAATCAAAATTCCCGCTGCCGCGACCATTTTGAAATGCTCTTTCAAACAACCGGATGCCAACGCCAAACAGAGCAGAACGGCAATGGAGATCGCGCCTACGGCAACGCCCCCGCGCGAACCTGTGAGGAGAAGCGCCGCGCTCTGCATCAAAAGCCCGATTCCTGCGGAGAGTTGAAACAACCTTTGACGTGACGAGATGAAAACCGTCAGGGTGATGGGCATAGCAAGCAACAGGTATCCTGCAAGAAAATCGCCGTTGAAGAACGTCCCCAAAACTCGATGACTCGGATCAAAAGCCGCATGGCCATCGGAAATCACTCTGTAAGTCATATATTCGTTGAGTGCGAACGCCGCAGCGACGCTTCCGGCGAAGACGATCGCAAGCGTCAGCGAGGCGACAGCCTGTACGTTCCTGCCGAGACGGGACGCCATCCACCCTGCAAGCAAGGCTGCGTAAAGAGCCATGAGCGCATTTAAACTCAACCAGGTCGCTTTTCCGAATAGCGCCGAGATCCCAGCCCAAATTCCCAGAAGTGCAAACGCGCCTGCAAGCCCGGTGACCGCGCCTATCGCCACCGGACGTTTGAATTCCCTCCAAAGGAGAGCGCCGAGGGCGAGCGAAATGAGGATGCAGAGGAGCGGAACTCCGACGAGAGATAAGAGTGAGCCTGCATCGTCCGGGATACCGGGAACGGAGTGAGGAGGAGTAGCGAAGTTCGCCCCGATTACAGGCGCTAGGATGACGGTAATGGCGAGCAACGCGACGCTCGCCCAATCAAGCGGTTGAAGCTTGAGGCGCGCCTCCTGCGAGGAGATGGATAGCCTGCGAAACTCCAACATATCTATCTGCGGCTCAGTCCCTTTCGCGGCGTCTTCAGAGCTTTCTTTCACGCTTTCTTTCATGCCTTCCTTCGCGCTTGTTGTCGTGCCTTCTTTATTCGGGCGTCGGTTCAATCTTTTTCTCCAGCGTCTTGGGTATTGAAATTCATTCGTCCAAATCCTACTTGCGTTTGGATTTGGGTTTTTCCGCCCCTGTTAGCCTGCGAATCCAGTAGTTGGCTCGATATCGCGCCATCTGTCCCGCAGCTCTCAACGCTATTCCCGCAGGGATGAGAGGACGGAGAGCTAGCGGGGTGGATTTGGAATAGTGTTTCTTATAGAAAAGATACTGGCTGCGATGAAATTCGTAGCTCATACGGGTGGGAGCCTGATCTGAACTTTTTCCGATCAAGTGGTAGATAACCGCTTCCGGAAAGTATGTAACTCGCCAATTCGATTGTGGCGAAAATTCTGATCCAAAGTTGACGTTCGTTACCGGCGCTCCGGAGAAAAGGGCGTGATTCGCACGCCAACAGAGATCGACATCCTCGCAGTACATATAGAAATCTTCATCAAAACATCCGATTTGATCTACGAGAGTACGGCGAATCATCAATGCCGCTCCTGAAACCCAATCCACATTCAGGGGAGTGGAATGATCCCAATCTTGCATCAAATAGTCGTTTGTAAACGGGTTTTTGGGGAAGAGTTTTCCTAAGAAAGTGTTCCTGAAAAAAGCCATCGCGATCTGCGGGTATCTCCGGCATGAGAACTGCAACGTGCCGTCCCCATTCAGAAGCTTAGGACCAAGAATTCCGATAGTCGGGTTCGAATCCGCATATCGCAACATCTTCAGAAGCGCTCCCGCCATTACGGACGTATCGGAGTTGAGAAAAAGCAGGTATCGACCTTTCGCTGTAGGAAGCGCGACATTATTCCCTGCGCCAAATCCGATGTTGGTCGGATTGACCATTAGTATCGCTTCAGGAAACTCCTTCC
>JAYVOT010000205.1:0-8348 GCA_043757795.1 Chthonomonadaceae bacterium
CTTCAGCGAACGACCCGCGCTCCACTTTGTGGGATCAGAGTTTCCCGAATGTTCCGTCAAAATAATTTAGAACGTTGTTGTGAAAATAATGCCATTGAATGAATTTAAAGGACTTAAAGTCAGCGTCATCGGGGCGGCGAGAAGCGGGGCATCGGCGGCGAAAGTCCTGGTGAAACTCGGCGCCATAGTTCTGCTTTCGGATAGCTCTCCCCGTGAAAAACTGACCGAGGAGCAACTTCGAGACGCTGTGGAGTCGGGCGCTGAGTCAGTTTTCGAAGCGAGCGTCGAGCAATCTTTGCCGGAAGGAACGCAACTAGTCGTCGTATCGCCGGGAGTTCCAAAGGACTCTCACGTCCTTCGAACCGCGGTAGAACGAGGCATCCGAATCTGGGGCGAGATCGAATTCGCCTATAGAATAAGCGCAAAAGAGTTCATGGCTGTCACTGGCACGAATGGAAAGACGACGACGACGCTCCTGCTGTCCGACATGCTTTGCGAGGGCGGCAAATTGGCGGTTCCGTGCGGGAATGTCAGCGCGGACAGCGTCAAAAAAACCTTGACTGATGCGGCAGCCCTCTCGCTGAAGCCGGAGTATGCGGAGGAGACGGGAGAACATCCTACCGGAAGAACGCCGATCCCTGTCGCTGAGATCAGCAGTTTTCAATTGGAGTGGACCGATAAATTCGCTCCGCACGTCGCTATTTTGACAAATATCACGCCGGATCACCTGAATCGTCATAAAAATTTCACGGAGTACGCGGAGACGAAGCTGAAACTCTTCGCTCGACAAACGCGCAAAGACTGGACAGTTCTAAATTGGGATGACGCGGAAGCGCGGAAGTTCGGGGCGAACAGCCCGCCCGGAAGACTTATCTGGTTTTCAACTCAGGCGTCGCCGACGGCGGAAAAGCGCCTGTGGGTGCGCAAAGGGTTTCTGACAGCGCGTTTGAATCCGCAAAAAAATCCGACTCTGATCATGCCCGTCACGGACATCCCGGACACGTTGCCCGGAGAACACAATGTCTCCAATATCCTTGCCGCCGCCTCCGCCGCAATGGCGATCGGAGTCAGTCCGATGGCGATAGCGAGAGCGGTTCGGAACTTCAAAGGGGTTCCGCATCGAATGGAGATTATCGGAGAGTTTCGCGGTATCCAATACGTCAATAATTCGATGTGTACGAATGTGGTTGCGGCGGTTTGTTCTCTGGAAGCGATGAAGCGTCCTACCATCGTCATCTGCGGGGGCGCAGACAAGGATTTCGATTTCTCGCCGCTCGTTCCGATTATGAAATCGAATACGAAACACGCAATCCTCATCGGTTCCGCCGCAGTGAAGTTGGAAGCCGCGTTAAGGGCGGGAGGATATGAGAACATTTCTCATGCCGAAACGCTTGAAAGCGCAGTGGTCGCCGCAAAGGCGCTCGCAACTCAAGGAGATGCGATTCTGCTTTCGCCTGCTTGCGCAAGTTTTGGCATGTTCCGTGATTTTGAACACAGGGGCCAGGTTTTTCGTAACGCCGTGAAGGAGTAATTCATGCCCTCGCAAACAGCCGCATACCCTCGCAAGCCTGTGGACTACTGGCTCTTCGGAGGAGCCCTCTGCCTCCTGGTTATCGGTTTGCTGATGGTGCTGGACTCCAGTTACATCGAGCAGTTGGACCGAGGGAACCACGACGCCTTTTTTCAATTGAAGCGTCAACTCGGAGGAGCCTTCATGGGGATCGCCGCCCTCGCCGCTGTGTGGGCGTATGGGTATTGGCGACTCAGCAGGCTGGCGGTTCCGCTCATGATTTGCGGACTTGTCTTGCTTATAGCGGTCTATTTTCCGCCATTCAGACACGTGGAGAAGGGAGCCGCACGCTGGATCAAGGTCGGGTTCATGTTTCAACCTTCCGAAATCGCGAAGCTGTTTCTCTTGATCTATGTCGCGAAACTGCTGTCCCGTCCCGTCCCGAAATCTTTCAATAGCCTTTCCGCTCTCGTCAATTGGGTGGGCGCTCCCCTGCTCATCACCGTTCTCTACATTGGACTGATCGACAAAGAACCTGATCTGGGAACAGCAGCCGTACTCTTTCTAGCCGTGTTGACTCAGCTCTACCTTGCGGGGGTGAAGAAAAGGCATCTCCTTATGATTGTCGGGGCGGCGGCTATTGTCGGGATATTCACGATCATCTCCCACAAACACCGCATCGGCAGAATGACGACGTTCTTGAATCCGGAAAGCGATCAACAGGGCGCCGGTTTTCAGACGATTCAATCCACTCGCGCCGTCGGTTCCGGAAGTTGGTTTGGAATGGGTTGGGGACATGGGAGGGGCAAATACTATCTGCCTGAGACCGACTCGGATTTCATTTTCGCCACGATCGCGGAAGAATTGGGGTTTGTCGGGGCGCTTCCCATCATCGGACTTTTCATGCTCATCGCTTATCGCGGATTCATGATCGCTTTTCAGGCAAAAGATCGTTTTGCAAGTATTCTGGCGGGGGGAATCACTTCGCTTTTCAGTTTTCAAGCGCTCATAAATATCGCCACTGCCACCGGATCGCTTCCTGCAACCGGCGTGCCGCTTCCCCTTATCAGCAGCGGCAACTCCTCGCTGATCTCGACCTTGATTGGAATCGGAATTCTCATGAGTGTCTCCCAACACCCAACGCCGCCCGGTCAACCGGTATCGACGGGAGAAGAAAAGCCAACATTGAGACTGCAATCGACGACCGATCGTCCCGCGACAAAACGTGGAAGGGCGACGGCATAAAATGCGCATTGTGGTGAGCGGAGGCGGTACGGGAGGTCACATCTACCCCGCATTGGCGGTGTGCGAGGGCGTAAAAAGGCGACTTCCGGACGCGGAACTGCTCTATATCGGCGGCTCTACAGGGATGGAAACGGAGCTTGTGCCGCAGTACGGCGTCCCTTTTCAGGCTGTAACTGCACGAAAACTCACAAAACTGGTATCTTTATCTACTATTGGGGTCGCAGGATCCCTGTTGAGGGGTTTTCAAGAGGCGCGAACGTACTTGAAAGCTTTTCATGCGGATGCAGTTGTCGGCACAGGCGGCTATGTGGCGGCCGCCGCAGTTCTAGCAGGAGTTTCGCTTAAAATCCCTACCGTCATACTGGCTTCGGACGTCGTTCCGGGGCGCACTAACCTGATGTTGTCCCGGTTCGTCAGTCGTATTTGCGTCTCATTTCCAGAGTCTATCGGCAAATTTCCTGCAAATAAGACGGTTGTCACGGGGTTTCCGCTTAGAAGCTCCGTAATTCCGCCTCCTGAAGTGACGCCGCAGGCGGCGAGAGCGATGTTCAGCGGTCTGAAGCCGAACGCTTTCACGGTTCTCGTGGTGGGAGGCAGTCAGGGCGCGAAGGCGATCAACGACCTGGTGTTGGACTCCGCACGCGCTTTAATAAAGTCCGGCGTGCAAATTATTCATCAAGTCGGTGCGAAAAATATCGTCGAACTTGAAAAGCGGGCTGATGAACTAAATCTCGTGATGTCCGGCGGATATTGTCCCATCGCTTTTTTAAATGCAGAGCAGGTTCCGCTTGCGTTTCGCGCCGCCGACGTCATCGTTTGCAGGGGCGGCATGTCCACCCTCTCTGAAGCGATGGCAAGCGGACTTCCTGCGTTGATAATTCCTTTGCCGACGGCATACGCGGATCATCAAACAGCGAACGCGAAAGCGGTAGAGGCGGCTGGAGGCGGAAAATGCCTGCCGCAAGCGAGCCTGACCTCGCAGACTTTGATCTCGGAAATCAAACAGCTTCTCCAATCGCCGGAAATTCTCGCAACGATGTCGCAAAAGAGCCTGAACGCAGGCAGAATACACGCAGCCGATGAAGTCGCGAAATTGACGTTGGAATTAGTCGGCAAGAGTTGATTCTCGCGCGAGTTGCGCCACTGGCTCTGATTGTCGAAGGCATATTCACTAGCCTCAATTGGGGCGAAATACCGATCAACGACGGGTTTTGAATGTCCGTCGAAATTGCGAATTGAAGGCGAATTTTTGAGCGAACACATCTTTTTTATCGGCATAGGGGGCATTGGAGTCAGCGCGTTGGCGCAGTTGGCGCAGGCGCGGGGCAAGAAAGTGTCCGGCTCAGACCCGAATGCGGACCCTGAGAACAATCCTGCTGTCGCTCGGTTGCTGGCGGGGGGCGCGGAAGTTTTTCGCACGCATAAGGCGGAGAATCTTGCGCTTGACGTGAGCCTTATCGTCGCTTCAGCGGCGATTTCCGAAGACAATCCTGAGATACGTGCGGGCGTAGAGCGAGGAGTGCGAGTCGTATCGCGAGCGGAGTATCTCGGCGAATTGATGGCGGCGCATAAAGGATTGAAAATAGCGGTTGCAGGGACGCATGGCAAAACGACGACGACCGGCATGATCGGAGTCCTGTTGCAACACGCCGGGTTGGATCCCACTGTCTTCGTCGGCGGCGAAGTCGCGCAGATCGGCGGGAACGTTCGTATCGGGAGCGAGACGGGACCTTTTGTCGCGGAAGCCTGTGAAGCCTACGACTCCTTCCATTCTTTGAAACCGGATATCGCAGTCATCACCAACCTCGAAGCGGATCATCTTGACCACTACGGAACCTTTGCGCGAGTTCAGGAGAGCTTTTTAAAATTTTTAAACGGGGTCTCAAACGGAAATGAAAGCGGAATCGTAATTTGCGACGACGATCAGAACGTTCGAGATTTGATAGAGAGTTTTAAAGGGTCGCAAAAGCTCTATCGTTATGGAATCGAATCGGCGAATGCGATATCGCGCGCAGAAAACATCCGTATTGAACGTTGTCCTATTTTTGACTGGAAATATCCTGAATGCTGGAAAGCGACGGTTCGCCTGGCAGTTCCCGGCAAGCATAATATCTGCAATGCGCTTGCGGCGGCTACAGTAGGTCGGATCTCAGGCGTTTCCGAAGGCGAAATCGCTGAGGGATTGGGCGCGTTTCACGGCGCAACGCGGCGTCAGGATCTTCTCGGCGAAGTTGAGTTGGAAGGGGGCGGAGACGTTCTCGTCTTCGACGACTACGCGCATCATCCGACGGAGATTCGGGTCACGCTGGAAGCGTTGAGGGGAGCCTATCCGGAAAGAAAATTGATCGCTATTTTTCAACCTCACCTGTACAGCCGCACAAGAGATTTTTTGAACGAGTTCGCAACTTCGCTCGCGCTCGCAGACGCGCTTATCGTGACCGACATCTACGCGGCGCGCGAGTCTCCGATTGATGGCGTGCGAGCGGAGAACATCCTTCAACTGGCGATTAAAGCAAACCCGAAGATGCCTGCGCTCTATCTGCCGGATAAAAACGACATTCCCCGGATACTTGCAGATCTTGTAAATCCCAATGACTTGACCGTATTTCTGGGCGCTGGAGATATTCGCGCTCAGGGCGAACAGTTCGTCAAACTAATGCAGATGGAAGACTCGTTGGAAGAAATTGAAGAGATGGAAATTGAAAAACCAGAGGAGTGGAATACGTGAGTTTAATCGATCCGCCTGAAAGAAAATTGCGCGTCATAGTTCTTATGGGCGGGAACTCTTCCGAACGAGAAGTTTCCCTCTCCACGGGAAACCAGATTCTGCTGAACTTGGATCGCGAAAAATACGATGTCGCCTCTTTCGATACCCTTCGCTTAGCGGACGGCATAGACGGAATTCGGGATTTGCTTCTTGCGGACTTCTCATCCTCCGCAACGAGCGGAGGGGAAACGAATGATAAAGCTTCGAGTCTCGCAACCTCTTCAGAACCTGAAAAAAATCTCTGCAAACCGGATATCGCGTTTGTCGCTTTGCATGGAAAAGGCGGAGAAGACGGTACGATTCAGGCGTTGCTGGAAATCCTGAATATCCCCTACACTTTCTCCGGAGTGGCTACGAGCGCTCTGGCGATGGACAAAATGATTTCAAAGAAAATTTTCTCGAACTCAGACCTGCCTATTATTACCGGACTTGAATTGGCAGGAATTGAATTTGGGGACATGGACGAAGAGGATTTCAACAAGCAAATAGCGCCGGAAGTCGCAAAAATTCTCGGCTTTCCTGTCTTCGTCAAGCCGGTTTCCGGAGGTTCAACTCTCGGTTGCTCCCTCGTCGCCAAAAGATCCGATCTCTTTGCCGGGGTTAGAAATGCCTGGAAATACGGGACGACTGTTTTGATCGAAAAATATGTAAAGGGCGTCGAGATCACTGTGGGAGTTCTCGGCATGGCAGGGCAGAAATTGACTGTTCTTCCCATAATTGAAATCGTGCCGAAAGGGGCGTTTTACGACTACGAAAGCAAATATTCCGAAGGCGGCAGCCAACACGTCATTCCTGCTCGAATCTCTGAGGAACTTACCGCGCGGGCGATAGAAATCGCTATTGAGTGTCACAATGTTTTAAAATGCTCCGGGTGTTCTCGAACCGATATGATCGTTGTCAGAGACAAAATTCATCTGATTGAAACCAATACGATTCCCGGCATGACGCCAACTAGCCTATTGCCTCAGGCGGCGGAGGCGGTCGGAATTTCTTTCCCGAAACTGTTGGATATGCTGATCGACTTTGCATGGAACGCAGAGCGAAAACGTCTCAAACGGATTGAGAAAATTCTAAAAGAGAGATAGCCCCATGGAACATCGCACCGCCATCAGTTCCGTATCCCAGACTCGAAATCGTCGTCCCTCGGGCGGACGATCCGTTGCGCGTCGTCCGTCAAATAGAAAGTACAAATCGGATTATGTCGCGGCATTGAAAAGACGCAATGCGATTCTGCTTGGACTGTACGCCGTATTGGCGTGCGTTCTT
This sequence comes from Chthonomonadaceae bacterium, assembly GCA_043757795.1. GTDB lineage: Bacteria > Armatimonadota > Chthonomonadetes > Chthonomonadales > Chthonomonadaceae > JAYVOT01. The sequence continues at coordinate 6,789 of JAYVOT010000205.1, forward strand.
GTAGCGGCGATCTTTTCTTCTCCCTTTCTAAGTCTTCGACGAATCAAAGTGCGCGGCGCGGACAGTCTCTCTCCGGAAGAGCTATTATCGGTCTCAAAAGCCATTTCTATCGCTCCTGGAACAAACGTCCTCCTCGCTCCCACAGGCAAAATCGAGAAAGCTCTCGCTAAGTTACCCTATATAAAAGGGAGCAAAGTTCGCCGAACGTCCGCAAGTTCTCTGGAAGCGACGCTTGAAGTTCGCGAACCGTTTTTGCTTGTGCGAAAAGGCGCCGAAATTTTCGAGTCGGATTCGGAAGGAGTGCCGTTGCGTCAAAGCAAACCGAAAAAGTCTTTCGCATTGCCGGTGGTTCAATTGAATCCAAGCTATACGGTGACTCCGGGAGTGTTAATGTCGGATGATGCCATTCAAAGTGCGATACAGATACTTAAAAACGCTCATTATCGCCAATTGGCGGGCATCGCAAAAATAGATATTGACCAAAACGGCAATTTATGCTTAAATATGGCTGACGGGATCGTATTTTTTCTTGGTCAAGCGAAAAATATTCAAGCTAAAATGGAGAAAGTCCGGCTTATTTACTTGAAGTCTCCGCATATCGCCAAAAGAATGCTGTCAATCAATCTCTCTTGTCTTGAGAATCCCGTCTGCGTTTTGCGTCCTACGCCGCCGCCGCCAAAACCTGCAACCGCCTGAGCGGGGCGCCCCGATCAGTCTTGAAAGCTGAGGTTTCGCATGAGCGTCTACTCTTCCGGAATGCATCATCGCTCTTTCGTATGGCAGATTAGTTCTCTGCTCTTTATTCTGGGCATCATTCTCGCCGCCGCCGCCGTCACTTCGCAACACATCGCAAGAGGCGGGGTAAATTTTTCTCGTCCCGGATTCAATTTTGGAGCTGATGAGAAAACGACCGCGGACAAAGCGGAAAAAGTCGAACTGGAGATTAAAAAACTCCGGGAGACGAACAAAAAACTGGAGGACTTGCTCTCCAAAGGCAATGACGCTTCAAAGATGCTCAACAGCGAACTTCAGGAAGAAAAGCGAGTCTCCGGACTTACTGAATTGGCTGGGCCTGGAATCATAGTTACCCTGCAGGACAGTAAAAAAATGCCCCCGCTTGGCAATGAACTGCAGTACAACCTGATCCATCAGCAAGATATCCTTGAGGTTATCAATGAACTGAAGTCCGCAGGCGCCGAGGCGATCTCAATCAACGGACAGCGAGTCGTTTACTCAACCGCAGTTCGATGCGTGGGACCTGTGGCTCAGATCAATGACGCGAAGAAATCTTCGCCTTTCGTCATCACCGCTATCGGGGATTCGGAAACGTTGTTGGGAGCCATGAATCTTGCCAACGGGGTGCTCGACAACATTCGCAAATACGACCCTTACATGGCAGGAGCGGAGAAGCAGGCAATGGTTAAAGTCCCTGCTTTCTCAGGCAGCATTCAAATGAAATACGCGCAGACCCCGAAAAAGTAGGGCAGTCGCGCTCCAATCTTTCTCATTACTCGCGCGAGAGCAGGGCTTTCGGAAGTACCTAATCATGGGAGTTGCCCT